>WLLM01000035.1 GCA_009700715.1 Actinomycetota bacterium | reverse complement strand
CCAGAAGAGTTCTGGAGTCCTATTACTTTCTATCCCTACGGAGCAACTTGAGCACATCATCACCAGTCGTAGCAGTTAACGACATCGGATCAGCAGCAGATTTCCTTGCAGCAATCGAAGGCACAATCAGAAATTTCAATGACGGCGATTTAGTCGTCGGAACAGTAGTCCAAGTAGATCGCGAAGAAGTTCTTCTTGATATTGGTTACAAGACAGAAGGCGTAATTCCTTCACGCGAACTCTCAATCCGCCACGATGCAGATCCAAATGACATTGTTAAGGTCGGCGACCGCATTGAAGCGCTCGTTCTCCAAAAGGAAGATAAAGAAGGCCGCACAATTCTCTCTAAGAAGCGCGCACAGTACGAGCGCGCCTGGGGCGAAATCGAAGGCAAGAAAGAACGCGACGAAGTTGTCGTTGGAACAGTTATTGAAGTTGTTAAGGGCGGCTTGATCGTCGATATCGGTCTACGTGGCTTCTTGCCAGCATCACTCGTTGAAATGCGTCGTGTACGCGATCTCACTCCTTACATTGGTAAGGAAGTTGAGGCTCGCATCATCGAACTTGATAAGAACCGCAATAACGTAGTTCTTTCACGTCGCGCATTCCTTGAGCAGACACAGTCTGAATCACGCACAACATTCTTGAACCAGCTCCAAAAGGGTCAAGTTCGTACTGGCGTAATTTCATCAATCGTAAACTTCGGTGCGTTCGTTGACCTTGGTGGCGTTGATGGTCTTGTTCACGTCTCAGAGCTTTCTTGGAAGCACATTGATCACCCAGGTGAAGTTGTTGAAGTTGGCGATGAAGTAACCGTAGAAGTTCTCGAAGTTGATTTCGAGCGCGAGCGTGTTTCACTCTCTCTTAAGGCAACTCAAGAAGATCCATGGCAAGCATTTGCTCGCACCCACACAATCAATCAGGTTGTTCCGGGCGTAGTAACAAAGCTTGTTCCATTCGGTGCATTCATTCGTGTTCACGAAGGAATTGAAGGCCTTGTTCACATCTCAGAGTTGGCAGAACGCCACGTTGAGATTCCAGAGCAGGTTGTTGCTGTAGATGACGAACTCTTCGTAAAGATCATCGATATCGATCTTGAGCGTCGCCGCATCTCACTATCTCTTAAGCAAGCCAATGAAGGACATGAAGTTGAGATCGAAGCGTTTGATCCAACTCAGTACGGAATGGCCGCTCGCTATGACGCAGAAGGCAACTTCATCTACCCAGAAGGTTTCGATCCTGATACTCAGGAATGGAAGCCAGGCTTCGATGCTCAACGCGAAGAATGGGAACGTCAATACCAGGAGGCGCAAACACGCTTCCTAGCGCACAAGAAGCAGAAGGCAGAAGCCAAGGCAGCAGATGCTGCAGCTCCTGTTGCTGAAGAAGCAGCTGCTGAATAATTAGTAGATAATGAAAAAGGGCTCACCTTCGGGTGGGCCTTTTTTCATATCCCAATCTGGATGTGAAAGGTAGAGTCTGAACCATGTTGGTCGTCGCACTCACCGGAGGAATTGGCGCTGGTAAATCTCTTGTTGCGCAATACTTCTCAGAACTTGGTGCGCGAGTAGTCGATGCTGATCAATTGTCGCGAATTGCAATTGAGCGAGGTTCAGATGGTTTTGACGAAGTAGTCACGCGATTTGGCGAGAGCATCTTGCGCAATGGCGATGTCGACCGAAAAGCACTCGGTGAAATTGTCTTTAAAGATAAAGCGGCAAAAGCTGATCTAGAGGCGATCATTCATCCACGTGTTCGCGAACTCTTCTTAGAAGTTGTCGCAGATCTGGCCTCCGATGAAATCCTTATCTACGAAATCCCACTACTAGTTGAAACCGGCGCCGCCAAGAATTTTGATCAGATAATCACCGTTGAAGCGGATTTAGAAATTCGCAAAGATCGGCTTTTAAAGCGCGGGATGTTTATCTCTGAAATCGAATCTCGCCTTGCAGCGCAAGCCTCGCCGACTGAGCGAGAAGCAGTTGCTACCCATGTACTTGAAAATAGCGGCGATGAAGATCAATTGCTGCGCAAAGTGGAAAACCTCTGGGAGGAACTCCAGCGCCTTTCAAAGTAGGCTAGGAAAATGCGCCCAATCTCTGATCTCCAGCGAAAGGTTCACCCCTTCCAGGTAATCAGCGATTATGTGCCAGCGGGAGATCAGCCGCAAGCGATTGAAGAGATCGTAAGTCGTATCAACGCTGGCGAAAAAGATGTGGTCTTGCTCGGTGCAACAGGTACTGGAAAGTCTGCGACTACCGCTTGGTTGATTGAACGTCTGCAACGTCCGACTCTGGTTCTAGCACCGAATAAAACGTTGGCCGCTCAACTCGCTAACGAGTTCCGCGAACTCTTGCCCAATAACGCAGTTGAATATTTTGTTTCTTATTACGACTATTACCAACCAGAAGCTTATGTTCCACAGACCGACACCTTTATCGAAAAAGATTCAAGCGTTAACGATGAAGTCGAAAGATTGCGACATTCGGCGACAAACTCGTTGCTGACCCGGCGCGATGTCATCGTGGTTGCCACGGTTTCTTGTATCTATGGCCTTGGTACTCCGCAGGAGTACATCGATCGCATGATCCGCCTCAAAGTTGGTGATGAGATCGAACGCAACCAACTTCTGCGCAGATTCGTTGATGTGCAGTATTCACGAAATGATATGGCTTTCGAACGTGGCACTTTCCGAGTTCGCGGTGACACCATTGAAATCATTCCAATGTATGAAGAGCTCGCGATCCGCATTGAAATGTTCGGCGATGAGATCGAAAAGATCATGACTCTTCATCCGCTTACCGGCGAGATTATTCGTGATGAGACTGAGATTTATATCTTCCCGGCAACTCATTATGCGGCTGGCCCCGAAACATTGAAGCGCGCCATGGGTGATATTGAAGATGAATTACAGATTCAATTAAATCTCTTTGAAAAGCAGGGCAAACTTCTTGAGGCGCAACGACTTCGCATGCGCACAACCTTTGATCTAGAGATGATGCAGCAGCTCGGCTTCTGTTCTGGAATTGAAAACTATTCTCGTCATCTAGATGGTCGCGATCCTGGATCGGCCCCTAACTGCCTGCTGGATTATTTTCCGGAAGATTTCTTGGTAGTAATCGATGAAAGCCACGTAACCGTTCCACAAATCGGTGCAATGTACGAAGGCGATGCTTCACGTAAGCGCACCTTGGTAGAGCACGGTTTCCGACTTCCCAGCGCTCTAGATAACCGCCCACTTCGCTGGCCAGAATTCTTAGAACGTGTTGGTCAAACGGTTTACCTTTCGGCAACTCCAGGCAAGTACGAGATGGAGAAAGTGGGGGGAGACGTTGTTGAACAAGTAATTCGCCCAACTGGACTAGTAGATCCTGCGATCATCATCAAACCAATTAAGGGTCAGATCGATGATTTGCTTAACGAGATCAATATCCGTGCCGCGAAGAATGAACGTGTACTTGTTACAACTTTGACGAAGAAGATGTCCGAAGATCTTACTGATTACCTGCAAGAGCGCGGAGTCCGCGTGCGTTATCTGCACTCTGAGGTAGATACCTTGCGAAGAGTCGAGCTGCTGCGTGAACTCCGCTCCGGCGAATACGATGTTTTGATCGGCATCAACTTGCTCCGCGAAGGTCTTGATCTACCCGAGGTTTCACTTGTCGCCATTTTGGATGCCGATAAAGAAGGCTTCTTGCGTTCTGCAACATCGCTCATTCAAACAATCGGTCGCGCGGCACGAAATGTTTCAGGTGAAGTGCATATGTACGCTGACAACATCACTAAATCTATGGCCCAAGCAATCGATGAAACTAACCGTCGTCGCGCAAAGCAAGTCGCTTATAACCTCGAACGTGGCGTAGATCCGCAACCACTACGCAAGAAGATCGCCGACATTACAGACACCATTGCGCGTGAGAGCGATGACACCGATGAACTTATGGCGGCTCGTAAATCATCAGGCAAGTCAAAGGGCTCTACATCTGTACTGGATATTGGATTCAACGCCCGCACCGTTATCTCCCTACCGCGCCAAGAACTACTTGCCTTGATAGGCTCGCTCACCGAACAGATGCGCAGCGCAGCTGGCGACCTACAGTTCGAACTCGCAGCGAGATTGCGTGATGAGATTAGAGAGCTCAAGAAAGAGCTCCGCGGAATGGATGAGGCGGGAATTTAAGTGAGCATCGATAAATTAATCGTGCGCGGTGCCCGCGAGCACAACTTAAAGAATGTTTCGATTGAGCTTCCGCGCGAATCGCTAATTGTTTTCACAGGTCTATCTGGTTCTGGTAAATCAAGCTTGGCCTTCGACACCATCTTCGCTGAAGGTCAACGTCGTTACGTCGAATCTCTTTCAGCCTATGCCCGTCAATTCTTGGGTCAAATGGATAAACCAGATGTTGATTTCATCGAAGGTTTATCACCTGCCGTCTCTATTGATCAGAAATCAACAAACCGAAACCCGCGTTCCACCGTTGGAACGATTACCGAGGTTTACGACTACCTGCGTCTGCTCTTCGCCCGCGCTGGTCGCCCACACTGTCCAAAATGTGGCCAAGCAGTATCGCGCCAGAGCCCACAGCAAATCGTTGATCAGATTCTTACAATGCCGGCAACAACCAAGTTCCAAGTCTTGGCACCTGTTATCCGCGAACGAAAAGGCGAATTCGTTGATCTCTTCGCCGAGTTAGTAACCCAAGGTTATTCACGTGCGCGCGTGGATGGCGAAACGATCTCGCTCTCCGAACCGCCAAAGCTTAAGAAGCAAGAAAAACACACCATTGAAGTTGTCGTTGATCGATTAACCGCCAAGGCCGAATCCAAATCACGTCTTACCGACTCGATTGAAACTGCGCTTCGCCTTGCGTCCGGAATCGTACTTCTAGATTTCGTAGATGCTAAAGGCGCGGAGAAAGAACGCACCTATAGCGAGCACCTAGCGTGCCACGATTGCAACCTTTCATTTGAAGAGCTTGAGCCAAGATCATTCTCTTTTAACTCACCGTTTGGTGCCTGCCCCGAATGTTCAGGTATCGGTACAAAGCTTGAGGTAGATGAAGAGTTAGTCATTCCAGATGACAACCTTTCGATCAACGATGGTGCTATCGCTCCTTGGTCTAGCGGTCACACATCCGAATACTTTCTACGTTTGCTCGAAGCGCTCTCCGAAGAAGTTAAATTCTCGCTTGATAACCCTTGGAAGAAATTATCGGTTAAGGCGAAAGAAGCGATCCTCAATGGCTTCGAATATGAAGTTCATGTTAAATACAAGAACCGCTATGGCCGAGTTCGCAATTACTCTTCAGGGTTCGAAGGCGTTATTCCTTTTATTCACCGCAAGCACGATGAAACTGATAGCGATTACTCTCGTGAAAAGTACGAGTCGTATATGCGACAAATCCCGTGCAATGTTTGTAAAGGGGCACGCTTAAAGCCCGAAGTTCTATCGGTAACAGTGGGGGATAAGAGCATCGCCGAGATCTGCGAACTCTCAATCGCCGATTGCGCAGATTTCCTAAAGAGCATTTCGCTCAACGCTCGCGAGGCACAGATCGCAGAGCGCGTCATGAAGGAAGTCCATGCACGCTTAGGTTTCTTACTCGATGTTGGACTCGATTACCTATCTTTGGCTCGACCTGCCGCAACTCTTTCGGGTGGCGAAGCACAACGCATACGCCTGGCGACTCAAATCGGTTCAGGTTTAGTCGGCGTTCTCTACGTTTTAGATGAGCCAAGTATTGGTCTGCACCAACGCGATAACCGTCGCTTAATCGAAACCCTCACCCGTTTGCGCGATCTCGGTAATACCTTGATCGTTGTAGAACACGATGAAGAAACCATTCGTACCGCAGACTGGATTGTTGACATTGGCCCAGGCGCCGGCGAACACGGAGGCAAAGTCGTTGTCTCTGGTTCATATGAAGAGTTAATCGCTTCCAAGGAATCCATTACTGGGGCTTATCTCTCCGGCCGTAAATCAATTGCAATCCCTGAAAAACGCCGCCCGCTAGATCCAAAGCGGAAATTAGTTATCAAAGGCGCAAAGGAAAATAACTTAAAGGATGTAGAAGTTGAAATCCCACTTGGCGTCTTTGTATCTGTTACTGGCGTAAGTGGCTCTGGAAAATCAACTCTTGTAAATGACATTCTCTATACAACGCTTGCCAACAAACTAAATGGCGCCCGCTTAGTTCCGGGACGCCACCGCACCGTCACTGGTGTAGATCAATTGGATAAAGTTGTACACGTCGATCAATCACCAATCGGTCGCACCCCACGTTCTAATCCAGCTACCTACACAGGTGTATTCGACAAAGTTCGTGCGCTCTTTGCCGAGACTACTGAAGCCAAGGTTCGTGGATACCAGCAAGGTCGCTTCTCATTTAACGTAAAAGGTGGACGCTGCGAGAACTGTTCTGGTGATGGAACGATCACTATCGAGATGAACTTCCTGCCTGATGTATATGTGCCATGCGAGGTCTGTCATGGCGCACGTTACAACCGCGAAACTTTGGAAGTTCATTACAAAGGTAAAACGATCGCCGAAGTATTGGATATGCCGATCGAAATTGCCCACACCTTCTTCGAATCAGTTCCAACTATTGCTCGCTATTTGAAGACGTTATGTGATGTAGGGCTGGGATATGTTCGCTTGGGCCAATCAGCGCCAACCCTTTCAGGTGGTGAAGCACAACGCGTGAAGTTAGCTACCGAACTACAACGTCGCTCAACTGGACGCACCATCTATGTCTTGGATGAACCAACGACAGGTCTGCACTTTGAAGATGTCAGCAAATTGCTCGGTGTACTTAGCCGCCTCGTCGATTCTGGAAATACCGTGGTCGTGATTGAACACAACCTAGATGTCATCAAATGCTCTGACTGGGTAATCGATATGGGTCCTGAAGGCGGATTCCGCGGCGGCATGGTCGTCGCTGAGGGAACGCCAGAAGAAGTTGCAAAGGTTAAAGCGAGTTACACGGGCAACTTCCTGGCCGAGATTCTCGCTTCCAATCGTGCGCCGGCGAAGAAAAAGGCTGCCGTTAAGTAAATGGCCGATCCAGCTAGTTATCGTCCGAAAGAGATTCCAGAACTACCTGGGGTTTATCGCTTCTATAACGGCAAAGATAAAGTTATATATGTAGGGAAGGCGAAGAATTTAAAGAACCGCTTAACCACTTACTTTGGTTCCAATCTAGCGCGTAAGACGCACCGCATGGTTAATGAAGCGGTCCGCGTTGATTGGACGATCGTTGCTACCGAACTCGAAGCGCTGGCTCTGGAATTTTCGTGGATTAAGCAATATCAACCAACATATAACGTGCAATT
>WLLM01000034.1 GCA_009700715.1 Actinomycetota bacterium | reverse complement strand
GCAGTTCCGTTATCGAATATGCCAGTACTTGTGCCAGCTTCACTAGTTGTTCCGCGGGTATTAAAGCGGATCACTTGAATGCCAGCCATGGCAGGTAAACGGTTTGCTGCCTTCTTATAAACGTGGCTATCCATCATGCCGCCGGCCGTTGGCAGTGGATGTAAACAGAGAATTGCTCCCGTGAATCGATCAAGAGGCGCAGCGCATTCGCCAATTAATACTTCGCCATCTGCGGTCGTAACGGTGAAAGGGGTGCGCTGTGCAGGCAGAACGGTGCTCGGACGTACTGGCTGCAACATGCGGGAGAGTCTAGTCTTTCCCTATGTCCACTTTTACCTCGCACTATCCCGTAACTGGTGAAGTAATCGCCGAGTATCCAATTGCAGATCGCGAAACCGTCTTTCACGCAGTGGCCGCCGCGCGCACCGCTTCAGCAGGTTGGCAGGCGCTAGGTTTTAAGGGGCGTCGTAAAGTTTTGCTTAAGTGGAGCAACCTACTTATTTCAAGGCTTGATGAAATTACCGAACTAGTTTCGCGCGAGACTGGAAAGCCTGTAAGCGATGCCAAACTCGAAGCATCACTTGCTGTAGGTCACCTAGGTTGGGCGGCTCGTCATGCCGAAGATGCGATGCGCACTTCACACCGTTCTCCTGGTGCGCTTATGGCCAATATGTCTGCAACTGTTGAACGTTCTCCTGTTGGAGTAGTCGGAGTAATCGGTCCTTGGAATTACCCAATCTTTACTCCGATGGGTTCTATTTCTTACGCACTTGCTGCCGGAAATACCGTTGTATTTAAGCCCAGTGAATACACGCCAGGAGTTGGCGCAATCTTGGCTAAAACTTTTGCAGAAGTTGCACCGTTTGCCGATATCTTCACCTGCGTTACCGGCCTTGGCGCAACTGGAAAAGATTTATGTGAAAGCGGCGTAAATAAATTGGCTTTCACTGGATCGACTCGTACCGCCAAGTTAGTTGCCGCGGCGTGCGCAGCGAATATGACGCCAGTTGTTCTCGAATGCGGTGGCAAAGATCCCGTTATCGTTGCCGAAGATGCCGATATCAAGCGTGCAGCCGATGCCACGATCTGGTCATCGATGTCGAATGCTGGCCAAACATGTATCGGCGCTGAGCGCGTCTATGTTCATGAAAAGGTTGCCGATAAATTTATTGAAGAGGCGATCAAGGTTGCTCGCAAAATCCATCCGGGTGCACCTGGCGTTGGAAATTACGGACCAGCAACGATGCCTTCACAGATCAACGTTATCCAAGGACACATTGATGATGCGATCGCCAAGGGGGCAAAGACCGCGCTTGGTGGTTCTGATTCAGTTAAGGCGCCATTCGTTGAGCCCGTTATCTTGCTCGATGTCCCAGAAAATTCCACGGCGATGCTGGAGGAAACCTTCGGGCCAACGATTGCAATCAACCGCGTTAAATCAATGGATGAAGCGATCGCACTTTCAAATGCCTCTAAATATGGACTCGGTTCATCAATCTGGTCAAAGCGCCAAGGCAAGAAGATTGCCCGCCAACTTCATTGCGGCATGGTTGCGATTAATTCAACAATTTCATTTGCTGCAATTGCTTCGGTGCCATTTGGTGGTGTGAAAGATAGTGGTTATGGACGCATTCATGGCCCCGAAGGAATTCTCGAATTTACTTATCCGCGCACAGTTGTTCGCGCACGTTTCCAATTGCCAATCGCATTTACCAGCTTTAAACGCACAATGGGCAACGATAAATTAATTGTTACCTTGACCCGTTTACTGAATGGCCGTTTGGGGTAGTTATAAACTTTTAAAAACGCGGCGCATTGCGTGTGCGCTCTGTATTAGGCCGGCGATTATTTCGTTTCGCCCAGCATGCGTTATGCCAGTGGCGACGACCATCTTCATCGCCATCCATCCATGCAACTGTGTGTGGAGTTGCCATTGGAATTATTTGATCACAACCTGGGCAGCGATATGGTTTATTTGAACTAGATCCAGTGATCTTGCGAACAATGAAATCACCATCAGCATGTTCTTCAATTGTTTGATTGGAAGTCGCGATATCGCGCTCTTCGCTCTTGGGGCGGCGACCTTTTGGATAGTTACGTCGCGGGCTCATGGATTCATTTTCTCGCACTTTTGCCCCGAATGTGGCATGGTTGCCATATGAGCAGCGTGATTAACGTCCGAGGCCTTGAGAAAAGTTATGGCTCAAATAAGGCCGTTGCTGGTATCGATTTGAGCATCCAACCAGGCGAGATATTTGCCCTGCTTGGCCCCAATGGCGCCGGTAAGACCACCACTGTTGAAATCCTTGAGGGCTTTCGCGATCGCGATCGCGGCGAAGTTTCTGTCCTCGGCGTTGATCCATCGGTAAAAGGTGACGCTGCGCGCACTTGGCGAAATCGCATCGGAATTGTTCTGCAGTCAACTAGCGATGCTGGAGATCTTTCAGTCATTGAGACTGTTTCGCACTTTGCTAAGTATTACTCGAACCCACGAAACGTTGAAGAAGTAATTGGCGCGGTTGGCTTAGCCGAAAAATCAACTGAGTTAATCAGAACTCTTTCTGGTGGACAACGTCGCCGTTTGGATGTGGCCCTTGGAATTATTGGCTCTCCAGAACTTCTCTTTTTAGATGAACCAACCACCGGCTTTGATCCTGAAGCGCGTCGCGCATTCTGGGCGTTAATTGATGATCTGCGTAAGAGCGGGACAACGATCTTGCTTACTACCCATTATTTGGATGAAGCAGAAGCGCTGGCAGATCGCGTAGCGGTTATCAACCACGGAAAGATTATTGAAGTTGCAACGCCTGAACTCTTGGGTGGACGGGCAACATCGCTGGCGACTGTGTCCTGGCACGGCCCCAACGGCCTGCAGTCTGAGCGCACCGATAATCCAACAGCGCTAATCCGCAAACTCACCGAGACTTATAAAGATGAGATCCCCGAACTCACAGTCAAGCGCGCTTCACTTGAAGATATTTACCTAGAGATGATTGGAGGCGCCGATGGGCACAAATAAAATACCTAGCGCCCTAACAATCGGCATCGCTCGTGGTGGCTTGGAAGTTAAACAATTTATGCGCCAGCGCGAATCCGTTGTCTTTACTCTCGCTTTCCCAATTATGTTGCTCGGAATCTTTGGTTCAGTTTTCACAAATGAGTTAACTGATGGCGTAACTTTTAGCCAATACTTCGTTGCCGGAATGATCGCATCGGGCTTGGTAAATACTGGTTTTCAGCAGCTCGCAATCATGATTCCGGTAGAACGCGACTTTGGAACGCTAAAGCGCCTGCGTGGAACTCCAATGCCAGCATCTAGTTACTTCATCGGCAAGGTGATCGTTGTCTTCGTCAGCATGGTCTTGCAGGTCGCGTTACTTCTCATCGCTGGAATTCTCTTCTTTGGCGTTAATCTTCCAACTGATCCAGCGAAATGGTTCACCTTTACTTGGCTAATCATCTTGGGAAGCGCTGCATCAACTGCCTTAGGTATCGCATTTTCGGTTATCCCAAAGAGCGGTCGCGGCGCATCTGCCGTTGTCTCCCCCGTAGTAATCATCTTGCAGTTCTTTAGCGGCGTCTTCTTTGTATTTACTGACTTGCCTGGCTGGATGCAACAAGTTGCTGCGCTCTTTCCGCTTAAGTGGATGACCCAAGGTATGCGCTCGGTCTTCTTGCCAGATTCATTTGCAGCCCGCGAAGTTGCTGGCACTTGGGAAACTGGCCGAACCTTCTGGATTATCTTGGCTTGGTTAATGGCCGGATTGCTTATCTCGATTAAAACCTTTAAGTGGGAGCGCGATCGATGAGAATAAAATTGATCGCAGCTTTATCGACGATCTTTCTCTCGCTATCTCTAACTTCAACGGCTGCCGCAACCAAGAGCCCAACGCCAACACCGAAGCCAACTGTCTCTGCTAAGGCGAGTGCTTCGGCAAAGGCCACTGCAACTGCCAAGGCCCCAGTTAAGAAAGCGCCAGTGAAGAAGAAAAAGAAGGTTGTAAAACTTTCGCCATCTCCTTCACCGAAGTGGCCACCGGTTGGCTTTAAAACTGATGCGCTCGGTGAAACAAAGTTGTATCTAAAGGTGCCCAGTGCCAAAGAATTAGTTGGAATTCTTTCTGCTAAATCCGCACTAGCTTCGCAAGTTAAAGCTTGTACTCAATTTACTTGTGGTGCGGTCCAAGTTGCCTCCGAAACCGGTTGCCGTTGGTGGCGGGTAAACGCTGAAGTTATTGGCGCTACATCTGCCGAAAACCGCAGTCCAAAGACCTTCGGCAAGATTGTTGCCGACGTAACCCGTAGCGCAGCCAAGCAAATAGTCACGATTCTCTTAGTTACAACTGAACCAATCGGTGCCGGACATATCGTTTCCAATATCAACGTTGATTGCAATCAAGGCGATCCAACCGGGCCAATTCCAAATACCGATTACCAAGTGATTGCAGATAAGTAATGCTTGGTGGAATCAATAACGGCTTATTTCTAAGCAGTTTTGGTGGATTCTTCGCTGTTGGAATCCTTTCTTTAATCTTGATCTGGGCTTTTAAGCGCGGCAAATCTGTTGTTGCGCGAACCCCGAAAGTCGGTGGCGAAGATGATTACGGCGCACTTGTTGTAATTGCCTCACCAAATAATTACATTGAAGGCGAGCTGATGCGCTTAAAGTTGGCAACCGCCGAGATCAGAGCAAATCTTGCGCACACTAAAGATGGCCCACGTTTATATGTCTTTGAACGCGATGAACAAATTGCTCGCGCAGTCTTAAAAAGTTAGCGGTTTGCTCCAGGTACCCAAAGTTGATCGCCGATTTCCTTGTTGGCAACGCGCGCCAAAACGAAGAGCAGATCAGAGCAACGATTTAGATACTTAGCGGTCAAAGGATTTACACCTGTACCAAAACCATGGATCGCAGCCCAGGTACGACGTTCTGCACGGCGAACAACGGTGCGCGCTACATGCAGGTGTGCCGCAGCTGGTGTTCCAGATGGCAAAACGAATGATCGAAGTGGTTCGAGATCTGCGTTGAACTTATCGATCTGTTCTTCCAAATAAGTAACTTGAGATTCGAGAACGCGCAGCGGTTCAAAGGCTGGAGAATCTACAACTGGTGTGCAGAGGTCGGCGCCAACATCGAAGAGATCATTTTGGATCCGAACCAAGAGCGCGCGAATATCATCGCTGAGTTCGTCGGTAGCAATCACTACGCCGATAGTTGAGTTGGCTTCATCAACGGTTGCATATGCCTCAAGGCGAGCATCGTTTTTAGATGTGCGGCTCATATCTCCGAGGGAGGTAGATCCGTCATCGCCTGTCTTGGTGTAAATACGCGTTAAGTTAACCATGGCCCTAGCCTATAAGTAGACTTCGGATATGGCATCTTCGCAAGAATCGACCAACGATCGCTTTCGCATCGTCGGCGGTTGCAGCCTAAAAGGCGAAGTAACGGTCACTGGCGCTAAGAATTCAGTCCTAAAACTGATGGCGGCATCGCTATTGGCCGTTGGCACATCAACGATCCGCAATGTTCCGGATATCGCCGACGTCGACATTATGGCCGATCTACTTAAGCGCCTGGGATGTGAAGTTTCACGTAGCGGTTCAACGATTTCAATTACAGTCCCTGAATCACCAGCACATCGCGCAGATTACGATCTAGTTCGCAAGATGCGCGCATCGATCAACGTGCTTGGCCCACTCGTTGCTCGCGTTGGCAAAGCCGAAGTCGCACTTCCTGGCGGCGATGCAATTGGTTCACGTGGATTAGATTTTCACATTAAAGGCCTCGAATCACTCGGTGCAACCGCTCACGTCGAACATGGTTATGTAATCGCCGAAGCACCTAACGGTTTAACTGGCGCCACTATCGAATTAGATTTCCCAAGCGTTGGCGCAACTGAGAACTTAATGACCGCTGCTGTGCTTGCAAAAGGTGTAACAACAATCGATAACGCAGCGCGCGAACCAGATTTAGTCGATCTCGGTGAGTTCTTAATTTCAATGGGCGCCAAGATCGAAGGACTTGGTTCACCGCTAATTAAGATCACTGGTGTTTCTAAGTTGAACCCAACCGATCACACCACGATTACCGATCGCATCATCGCCGGAACTTGGGCATTTGCCGCAGCAATGACCCAAGGTGACATCACAATTCATGGCGGTCGCGCAGACCATATGGAAGTAATGCTCGAAAAGTTGGCGCACGCTGGTGCAATCATTACCTCAACCGCCGACGGAATACGTGTGCAGATGAACCAACGCCCGCGCGCAACAGATGTTGCAACGCTTCCCTATCCTGGCTTTGCCACCGATCTCTTGCCATTCATCATCGCCATGAACGCCGTCGCCGATGGCCATTCAATGGTCACTGAAAACGTCTTTGAATCACGCTTTATGTTTGTAAACGAACTTGCTCGCCTTGGCGCTCACGTAACCGTTGACGGTAAACATGCCTCTATCACTGGTATTGCCCAGCTATCTGGCGCACCAGTTGAAGCTACCGATATCCGCGCTGGTGCCGGCTTAGTCCTTGCCGCCCTTGTCTCCGAAGGTGAAACCACCGTCGATGGCGCATTCCACATCGATCGTGGCTACCCAAACTTTGCTGAAGATCTTCGCGCACTCGGCGCCCAAGTGACTAGAGAATAGGTTTTAAATAGAGTCTTTCTCAACTCCAGAAACATGAAAAGAAACTACACAGTTTCTTCCGCTGGAAAGACTCAAATATTGCAAGCTAAATGAAGTAACTTGGCGCACTTGTTAAAAAATTTCAGTGTAAGAAACTGTGCCTTTGCTTTTCATGTTTCTGAAGCTGAAATTTTTGAACTAACTGACCGTTTCTGTAAGTATCGAGACGCGATTGTTAGCGACAGATAAGAAGCCGCCTTGTACGTTGAATTCCTTAGTCGTTCCATCTACCGCTTTGATGCTCACGGCACCGTCGACTAGTACGCCAAATAAAGGTGCGTGATCTGGAAGGACACCGAGGTCTCCTTCAGTTGTGCGAGCAGAAACGAAAGTTGCCTGCCCGGACCACACCTGTTGTGTTGGCGATACTAGTTCGACGTTAAGTGCCATGTTTTATTGATCCTTAACTTAGTTCTTCGCTAGCTCTGCGGCCTTGCGCTCGACATCGTCGAGGCCACCGCACATGAAGAATGCTTGTTCTGGAACGTGGTCGTACTTGCCATCGGCAAGTGCTTCAAAGGCTGCGATGGTCTCTGATAGCGGAACGAATGAACCGTCGATACCAGTAAAGACCTTCGCAACGAATGTGTTCTGTGACAAGAAGCGCTGGATGCGACGTGCGCGACCAACTAGTACGCGGTCATCTTCTGACAATT
>WLLM01000033.1 GCA_009700715.1 Actinomycetota bacterium | reverse complement strand
TTGTTGGGTTTTGTCGGGTTTTACCGGTGCGACAAACCCCGCGGCGAGGGGACCGGTTACTTGGCCCCGCCACGGCAGCTAAGGAGGAGGCTGCGATGTGTCATAAATAAATAGTAACGCTAGAAGTCAGAAATGAGCAAGCAAGCCTTAGAAGACGTGCACCTGCTCCATAACTTCCATGATTTTTACAGTGTCAGCAAGGCTAAGAATCGGACTTTCAGTTAAGCCCTTTGCAATGCACTCTTCAACGTGAACCGCTTGATACTGCATGCCACGGCCGGAAATTTTCTCTTCATAGGTACGAACCAATTTATGATTGTTGTCGTAGATGCTAAAAGTTGTCTGTTCAAAGAACCAGCCATCGATTTCGATACGACCTTTATCGCCATGAATTGCCGCCGTCAGAGTGCCAGCCATGGTCATGCAAGAGTTGATCAGCGCCAAGCTGCCATTGTTGTATTGCAGTACAGCGGCAGTTGCAGAGTCAACGCCGGTGTCAGTCATGATTGATTTTCCGCTTACCGAATCTGGGAAACCTAGGGTGCGAATCGCCATATGCATTGGATAAATTCCAAGATCGTAATGTGCACCGCCACCTTGTTCACGGTTCCATAAACGCGGTGCTTTTTCGATTGGCAAGTACTGGCTGTGATCGGCGTAGACGAAGTGTGGTGTACCGATTTCTCCTGCGTTAATCGCCGCAAAGACTGCCGTCATGGTTGGCAAGAAACGAGTCCACATCGCCTCCATGACAAAGACGTTCTTGCGCTTTGCAGCCGTATAGATTTCATGAGCATCAGCAGCGTTCATGGTGAAAGGCTTTTCGAGCAAGACATGCTTGCCAGCTTCAATCGCCAAGAGCGCGTGATCGCGGTGCAAGGTCTGAACGGTAGAAATGTAAATTACATCTACTTCAGGATCTGTAACCAGGGCTGCGTAATCTGGATGGCGGTTCGGGATATTGAACTTATCGGCGAAGGCGTTGGTGCGCGCCATATCGCGAGTTGCAACAGCTTGGATCTTTAAACCTGCATGTCCAAAATCTGTAGCGATGATGTCAGCAATGCCGCCTGCGCCCAAGTAACCCCAACGAAGTGCCATGTTTCTCCTAAGAAAAAAGTAAGTTCTACGGAATTAGTGTATTCGCGAAAATCTGCCAAGCAAGAAGTGATTTAGCGACTAGGGAAAGTGTTATGTAAGTGCGTTCTCCCCGAAGATAATCCGCCCACTTTCCGACCTTTTTGTATTGCAGATATTGAACAA
Organism: Actinomycetota bacterium; assembly: GCA_009700715.1. Taxonomy (GTDB): domain Bacteria; phylum Actinomycetota; class Actinomycetes; order Nanopelagicales; family Nanopelagicaceae; genus Planktophila. Next base: position 6,150 of record WLLM01000033.1, on the reverse strand, counting down.
GTGCGAATGAGTTAAAGAGTACGAAGATCGTAAAGACGATGAAATATACGAAGGTTGGCGCTTTATTTTCGCCGGCTCCGCCGATCGCGAAGACATAGAACATAAGTGCAAGCCATGGGACCACTCCGGCAATGCAACCAAAGATAAATGGGACCCAACCGCCATTGCCGGGCTCTTCATATTTTTCCTGCAGCCATCCGAAGAGAATCATTGACGCATTCACGCCGAAGATTGCGATCAAAGCGGTGACATCTGAAACGCCAGTTACTTGTGCAATTAGGACAATCATTACTGAAGAGCTAATCGAATATTCGACCCAGCGGAAGAAATTACGGTGCGCGGCAAGTCCTGCGATATAGCGCGGGAAGAATTTAGGGCTGATTACAATAAAGTGGGCCAGAGATGAAAGTCCTAAGAAGATTGCCACGCCAATTGCAAGTGGGGCATCAAATAAAACGATTAGATCGCCATAAGTGCTGCCTGGAGGACCTGACATATACCGCGCTGTGATTGGTAGCGTGAAATCCGATGACAGCGCAAGAACTGCCACCATCTGCACCAAGTGCAGAACGCCAGCAATTAAATTGATACGACGTAAACCTTTATCTGTTATCTCTTTAGCCATGCCAATAAAGTAACAGCCCAATCGGGAAATTAGGTGTTACAGGACGGGCAAATACCGGTCTAACTCGTAAGCACTTACTTGGCGACGGTAGTCCTGCCATTCGGCGCGCTTATTGCGCAAAACATATTCAAAGACATGCTCGCCCAGGGTTTCACGGACCAATTGGCTCTTCTCCATAATGGAAATTGCCTCGTCAAGGTTTGCCGGAAGTGAATCTGGAGTTGCGTTATCAACCAGCTCGTAATTCTCTTCGATTCCCTTTAGCCCTGCCGCCAACATAACCGCGTAAGCCAAGTAAGGGTTGCACGCTGAATCTGGCGAACGAAATTCGATACGAGTTGAATTTTCCTTATTTGGTTTATACATCGGAATGCGCACTAGCGAGCTGCGATTGTTGTGGCCCCATGAAATCAGCGCAGGTGCTTCGCCGCCGCCTTGCAGGCGCTTATAAGAGTTAACCCATTGATTTGTGACCGCGGTGATTTCAGAGGCATGCTTCAAAATCCCGGCGATAAATGAGCGCGCGGTTTTCGATAAATTAAATTCGGCAGAAGCGTCATAGAAAGCGTTCTTCTCGCCTTCAAAGAGCGAGACGTGGGTATGCATGCCACTGCCTGGATGATCGGTAAATGGCTTGGGCATAAAAGATGCGTAAAAACCTTGTTCAAGTGCAACTTCTTTAATGACGTGACGGAAGGTCATGATGTTATCTGCGGTGCTTAGCGCATCGGCATAACGCAGATCGATTTCTTGCTGACCAGGTGCGCCTTCGTGATGGCTAAATTCAACAGAAATTCCCATCGCCTCCAACATAGTGATTGCTTGGCGGCGGAAGTCATGTCCAACAACAGCTGGTGTGTGATCGAAATATCCACCTTGATCCACCGGCACTGGTTGTTCACCTTTAACCGGTGAATTTTTAAATAAGAAGAATTCAATTTCGGGGTGGGTGTAACAGGTGTAGCCCATCTGCGCCGCTTTATTTAAGGTGCGACGCAATACATTGCGTGGATCAGCATGCGATGGCGAACCATCTGGCATGGTGATATCGCAGAACATGCGAGCCGCACCCGGTGCTTCAGTACGCCATGGCAGAATAGAAAATGTTGCAGGATCTGGCTTTGCCAACATATCTGATTCGGTAACGCGCGCAAAGCCTTCGATCGCTGAACCATCAAAACCGATTCCTTCTTCAAAAGCATTTTCGAGTTCGGCTGGAGCAATCGCCACAGATTTCAAATAACCCAAGACATCGGTAAACCACAAGCGAATGAAACGAATATTGCGTTCTTCGATTGTGCGAAGTACGAACTCTTGCTGCTTGCTCATCTGGTCCTCATGGGAAGTCATGAAACAGATCTTGCCAACACAAAGTTACGGCTGTGTTACGTGGCCCTTACTCAGCCCAGCGCGAAGTCATTGGAAGACGCCTATCTTTCCCAAATGCCCGCTTAGAAACCTTTGGACCAGGCGGATATTGGCGGCGCTTGTATTCAGCCTTATCGACCATCGCAATCACGCGGCGCACCAAAGCCTCATCAAAGCCGGCGGCAATTAGCGCCGCAGATCCTTGATCTTCATCGACGTAGGCGGTTAAGACGCGATCGAGTAATAAGTAATCCGGAAGTGAATCGGTATCTTTCTGATCGGGACGCAATTCTGCACTCGGTTCTTTTTCAATTGAGTTAACCGGAATTGGCTCGGCTTCACCACGCGCGCGCGCGGCTTCATTGCGCCAGCGAGATAACGCCCAGACATCGGTCTTATAAATATCTTTAATCGGCGCAAACCCACCAACCGCATCTCCGTAAAGCGTTGAGTAACCAACAGCGAGCTCTGATTTATTGCCGGTGGCTAAAACTAAATGTCCCTCTTGATTTGAGATCCCCATCAAAGTTGTACCGCGAACCCGGGCCTGCAAATTTTCTTCGGCAATCCCCTTTAAAACCAAGTTATTCATATAGGCATCAACCATTGGCGCAATTGGCACAGTACGGAAATGGATGCCAGTTGCATCGGCGAAAGCTTGAGCATCAGAGATCGAGTGATCTGAAGAATATTTACTTGGCATAGCAACGCCATTTACGCGCTTAGCTCCGAGTGCATCAACGGCCAAAGCGGCAACGAGCGCCGAATCGATTCCGCCAGATAAACCAACGACGACGCTACGGAAGCCATTCTTTTCTACATAATCGCGCAAGCCCACAACAATTGCGTTCCATATCTCTTCGCGATCATCGAGGCGGACAGCAACCCCAGGAATAAGGCCACGATCAACGCTGACTTCATCTTCCGAAATAATCACATCGGGAGAACTTGTCTTGGTGGCGACATCGATATCTACAAGTGCCATGCCATCTTCAAATTGCGGCGCCCGCGCAATCACCGCACCGTCTGCGCCAACGACAATGCTGTCGCCATCAAAGACCAGATCATCTTGACCGCCCGTCATATTTACATAAACCAAAGGAGCCTTGGCTTCGCGAGCGCGCTTGGTGACCAGAGCCAAACGGGTATCGTCTTTAGCGCGTTCATATGGTGAACCATTAGGAACAATCACAAGCCCTGGTTTGCGATCGGCTAGCTGCGAAGTTATCCCGCCATCGATCCAGAGATCTTCACAAATTGCGATACCGATATCTGCGCCATGGATGCGCACGACCAAGGTTTGATCGCCCGGCACAAAGTTGCGGAATTCATCGAAGACGCCGTAGTTAGGCAGATGGCATTTGGCATAACGTGCGGCCACTTTTCCATTGCTAATTACCGCAACCATATTTTGGGGAGATCCATTTACTTGATCTAAATACCCAACGATGGCAACGCATTTGCCAGTTAATTGGCCCGCTAATTCCGCAAGGGCGCGCTGGCTAGCTATTTGAAAAGAAGGACGCAGGGCTAAATCTTCTACGGGGTATCCCGTTAAAACCATCTCGGGAAATACAACGATATGCGCGCCGGCGTCTTGGGCGGTTTTAAAGTTATCGCGCACCAAGGCAGCGTTGGCAACCAGATCACCAACTGTTGGGTTGACCTGGGCGAGGGCTACTCGCAACTTCATTCTTCAAGAGTAATGGAATACCCTTACTTCTGTACCCGGGGACTTCTCGCGAAGCTTCGAGGCTGGAGGATACAGATGAGTACAACGACCCTTTATGGTGGGGCGGCGCATCGTCGCGTCACGATTCTTGATTTGAAGAAGGCCAAGACCGCTGGCGAAAAGTGGGCGATGCTCACTTCCTACGAACAGATGACCGCCGAGATCTTTGATGGCGCTGGTATTCCTGTTCTATTAGTCGGCGATAGCGCAGGCAATAATTTTCTGGGCGAAGAGAACACCATCCCAGTCACTGTCGATGATCTGATTCCACTTACTCGAGCCGTGGTGCGCGGATCAAAGCGCGCGCTAGTTGTGGCCGATCTGCCTTTCGGTTCTTACGAGTCATCGCCCGAACAAGCACTTGCCACTTCGATCCGGTTCTTTAAAGAAGCCGGTGCGATGGCGGTAAAACTAGAAGGCGCTCATTTAGCTACGGTTGAAAAATTAACTGCAGCCGGTATTCCGGTGATGGGCCATCTGGGCCTTACTCCGCAATCACTTCATCAACTCGGTGGCTATCGCGTCCAGGGGCGCGAAGATGGCGAAGCGATTTTGCAGGCTGCCCTCGCTCTGGAAAAAGCTGGCGCCTTTGCCATTGTTCTAGAACTTGTTCCAGCAGAACTTGCCGCGAAAATAACTGCCGCCCTTTCAATTCCAACAATCGGAATCGGCGCCGGTGTTAATTGCGATGCCCAGGTTTTAGTGTGGACCGATTTAGTTGGCTTAACCGCCAATCCCCCAAAGTTGGCTAAGGCTTATCGCAATCTGCGAAATGAAATTTCGGCTGCGGCGCAAGAATTTGCCGCAGATGTGCGTGGGGGAACTTTCCCTGGCGCCGAAAATACCTTTAACTAGCGCACGTGTCTGAATCAGGGGAAGCGAAGAAGAGCGCTCGCTATCGCATCGACCTAACTCCGCTTAAAAAATACCCCGACTTCCGAAATCTCTGGGCTTCTGGCCTGATCACTTACCTCGGATCGATGATTACCTACGTCGCAGTCCCCTTTCAGATCAAAGAACTGACCAACTCTTACATCGCAGTTGGGCTATCTGGCGTTATCGAAATCGTTCCGCTGATTCTCTTCGGGCTCTACGGCGGGGTCTTGGCCGATTATGTCGACCGCAAGAAAATGATTTGGGCTACTGAGTTTGCATCCCTATTTCTCGTGGCCATCCTGCTCGTAAATTCATTTCTGCCCGACCCAAATCTGATCTTGATCTATGTAGTCATCGGACTTTTCGCCGCGGTCAACGGTCTGCAGCGACCAAGCGCCGATGCCATCTTGCCGCGGTTGGTTGGCCATGCCGATCTTCCGGCAGCAAGTGCCCTGATGTCGCTGCGTTGGCAACTCGGTGTAATCATCGGACCAACAATTGGCGGAATATTAATTTCGACTTTCTCTATTTCCATTGGTTACATAGCCGACATTGCAACGTTCTTAATTTCATTAGCATTTCTGACTCGCGTGCGAAATGTGCCTGCCAGCCCAGAGGCCGAAAAGCCATCTCTGGCAGGGTTAATTGAAGGTGTGCGTTATGCATTCAGCCGCCAAGATTTATTAGGAACTTATCTAATTGATTTAGCTGCAATGTTCTTTGCGATGCCAACTGCGCTAATTCCATTTTGGGCCGACCAACTTGGCACACCTTGGGCACTCGGTTTTCTCTACGCCGCCGGAACTGTCGGGTCGGTTGCGGTAACTCTGACAAGTGGATGGACCAAGCACTACCGATTCCATGGTCGGGCGGTAATCATCGCCGCAATTGGATGGGGCGGTGCGATTGCTCTGGCCGGTATTTCACATTCGCTCTACTTAGTTCTCTTCTTCCTCGCCGCCGCCGGGGCCGCCGATATGGTGAGTGCGCTTTTCCGCGGAACAATCTGGAACCAGACCATCCCAGATGAATATCGCGGAAGACTTGCTGGTATCGAATTGCTTTCATATTCGATTGGGCCGCTAGCCGGACAGATGCGCGCGGCATCGATGGCGGCGGTTACTACATTGAACTTCTCGGTAACTTTCGGAGGGGTTCTCTGCATACTTTCGGTGGCAATTTTGGCGATTTTCCTCCCCAAATTCCGAAAATATGATGCCGAAACGAACGAATTTGCCGTTCAAATGCGAAAATTTCGCGCTGAAAACGAAAAATCGGCGTAATTTTCCCGAAATTTTCAAAACTTCGTAGAAAATCTAGAAATCGGCGCCAATTTTCGTAAAACATTTCCTGATTATTTTCTTAAATGCACAAAAAAATAAAAAAATAAATTGCGACACGCACTCCGTTTTTTCTCACTATGTACTAGCAATATTTTTACATTTCCGTCACACTTATCCACGAACAGGTTTGGGTGACGGATCCGAACCATTCCGATAGGAGAAGTACGTGGCCGCAGCTAAGAAAGCAGCACCAAAGAAGCGTCGCA
>WLLM01000032.1 GCA_009700715.1 Actinomycetota bacterium | reverse complement strand
TCCATTCCGATATCCCAACGCGGGATATACGCCTTCTCGCGATGGAAGTGATCATTTGATTCAACGGCAAATGAAACATTTGGAATCGCTACTCGCAAAAGATCTACCGCTTTTTGTAGTTCAGTTGGCGCAATCATCCACTGTTCTAAAACTTTATCGTTATGTAAATCGTAAAGAAGTCCACCGTTGCAGCAAATTGCCGAACCGAAATCAAATGCTTCGCGCACATCTCCCATCCAACGTGGTGGACGGCCAGTTACAAAGAATATTTCTACGCCGAGATCGCGCGCCTTTGTAAACGCTGCGATTGTGCGATGAGAAATTGCTTCATCGTGCGGAACAATCGTGCCATCTAGATCAGTTGCAATTAATTTCGGGCGACGATTGGTCACACAAGCTCAAATCGCTTGGTGGCAAGGAATGGTTGTAGCGCAGCAGGAACATTTACTGTGCCATCTGCATTTTGATGGTTTTCAAGAATCGCGACGATCATGCGGGGAATCGCTACCAAGGTGCCGTTAAGGGTTGCTACTGCTTTGGTTCCGTCAGCATCTTTATAGCGAATATTTAAGCGACGAGCTTGAAATTCGGTGCAGTTAGAAGTACTTGTTACTTCGCGATAAGCATTCTGCGTTGGAATCCAAGCTTCGATATCAAATTTACGCGTTGCACTTGATCCAAGATCACCAGATGCCACATCGATTACGCGGAAAGGGATCTCCATCGCATTCAAGAAATCTTTCTCCCACTGCAATAAGCGCTTATGTTCTTCTTTTGCTTCTTCTGGCTTACAGAAAGAGAACATTTCAACTTTATCGAATTGGTGAACGCGAATAATTCCGCGGGTATCTTTTCCATAGCTTCCGGCTTCGCGGCGGAAGCAAGATGAATATCCGGCATAACGCATTGGAAGTTTATCTGCGGGTAACACTTCATCCATGTGATACGCGGCAAGCGGTACTTCACTTGTACCGACTAAGTAGTAATCATCTTTTTCTAAGTGATAAACGTTTTCAGCTGCTTGCCCAAGAAAACCGGTGCCTTCCATTGCAGCAGGCTTAACAAGTACAGGTGGAATAACTGGAGTAAATCCTGCCTTAAGCGCACTTTGGATTGCGTAGTTAACTAGTGCGAATTCCAGCATCGCTCCAACGCCGGTTAAATAGTAAGAACGTGAACCAGAGACTTTTGCACCACGTTCGGTATCGATAGCGCCAAGTAGCTTTCCAAGTTCTACGTGATCTTTTGCTTCGAATCCATCTTTAACAAAATCACGTGGCGTGCCAATGTGTTCGATAGTTACGAAATCTGCTTCGCCACCAATTGGCGCTTCGGGATCTAACAAGTTAGAAAGTTGCATCACAAGTGCGTTGGCCTTTGCTTCAATTTCAGCGCGCTTGGTATCAGCGGCTTTTACCTTGTCAGCTAAAGCCTTGGCGTTCTCTAATAAAGCCGCCTTTTCATCGCCTTTTGCCGCGCCTACTGATTTTGAAAGAGTGTTCTGTTCTGCGCGAAGGGTTTCGAATTCAGTGATCGCCGCACGGCGCACATCATCGATAGCAAGTACTTGATCGACGATCGTGACATCTTCGCCACGACCTTTCTGTGATGCGCGCACTGCATCAGGGTTTTCGCGCAGGAATTTGATATCGATCATGCTTTAACGCACCTCTCGTGGGTAAGAACCTAAGAATCTAATGTCATCGCATATCTCGCGAAGTTCGGCGACGCTTCCACCCACCGCTTCATCATTGATATGGCCTTCAACATCAATAATGAAATGGTAGTGACCAAGTTCGCGACCGGTTGGACGACTTTGAATAAATGTTAAGTTGACACTGCGCTTAGCGAAGACCTGAAGGATCTCAAGCAGTGCACCAGCGTGGTCGATATCGATGAAAACCGCCATTGAAGTGCGGTCATGGCCAGTTGGCTCTGGAATCCAACCTGGTTTCTGTGCGGCGATAAATCGAGTTACCGCACCAGCATTATCGCCAATATCTTCAGCAAGGATCTTTAAACCGAAGTGTTCGGCGGCCACATTAGATGCGATCGCGGCATCGAGCTCGCCTTTGCTAACTAGCTCTGCTGCGGCAGATGTTGAATTAGTCGGCACAACTTCAGCGTGCGGATAGTTCTTTGCAATGTATGAACGGCACTGTGATTCGGCATGTGGATGTGTGCCGATGCGTTTGATCTCGGTTGTTCCTGGCTTAGCCATTAGCGCAAAGGTCACTGGCAAAGTAACTTCGCCGGCGATTGTTAACGGATCACCAGTTGCAAGCTCATCTAGGGTGCGTGCAACAACGCCTTCTACAGAATTTTCGATCGGGACAAGTGCGAATTGCGCTTCGCCGGAGCGAACCGCATTAAGCGCCGCAGTGACATTTGCATATGGAATCTTTACATCAGTGTCGCAAGTGATCTTATTTAGCGCAGCCTCAGTGAAGGTACCCACTGGTCCTAAATAGGCGAATCTTTGGCTTTCTGCTGCGCTCACTTGCTAAGGATACCCGCTCCATAGCCAATGATTTCCAGTAATTAATTAGCGGCAAGCACCTCACGCGCAAAGGCTGGGCGGTTAGTAATCAAATTATCGACGCCAAGGTGGCGGCACAAGATGATGTCAGAAGGTTCATCCACAGTCCAGACATTTAATTTCTTACCCGCGGTTTTAATCTTCTGCGCCAAAGCTGGCTTCTTTCTAAGTTGAGCAATTCCGGGCCCAATCGAATGTGCTGATGTGTATTTAACAGAAACTCGCGGTGTAGTTTCGCGAATCAAATATGTGAGTGCAATCGAGCGGTCGAGTTGCTTTACGCGTTCAACTGCAAACCAGGAAAATGACATGACTGTTATATCGATTCCGGCTTTCTCAATCCGTTTTGCTTCGGAGTGAAGTTTATTTACGACATGATCTTCAATCGCGGTGCGCGATGGAACTGGGTGTTTAGTTTCGAGGAGTAAAGATTTCTTTTGCGATATTCCATAATCTAGAAATTCATCTAACGTAACTATCTGAGGATAGATCGCCGATAACTGCGCATACGTTGACTCGTGAATTATGGCTTCGTTATTTGCGCGGCGTATTAGATCCGCATCGTGCCAAAGAACGGCCACGCCATCTTTAGTTAACCGAAGATCGCATTCGAAACCATCGGCGCCCTGCTTGACTGCGTTTTCATAGGCGACCATCGTCATCTCTGGAAAGTCGTGCGATGCGCCGCGGTGAGCGTAGATCTTCATAGTTCGAGATTAACACCGAATGTTCTAACGCCATTGACCTTAGGTAGGCTGTGGCTCATGAAGAGCCTGTACTTCCAGTGCGCTGCGCGTTCAGTTCTGGGTTTGGTGCGTAGCGGCAATGAAGATTCCGCACTAATCGGTTCGCAGGTAATTGCCGTTGCCGACGGAATGGGTGGGCACGCAGGTGGCGAAGTAGCTTCATCTGTTGCAATTAATACTCTCGCTGAAATTACTCCAACCTTCCTGGGCGCAGAGATCGATTCCGATTCAGCGAGTGACTTATATTTAAATTCGCTACACACTATTGATGCCCAGATCCGCGCAGTTGTAAACGACGAACCAACTCTTTCTGGCATGGGCACAACACTTACGTCAATATTTATCAGCGGCTCTGAAATTTCTTTGCTCCATATCGGGGACTCTCGCGCTTATCGGCTACGTGGAAATACTCTCGAGCAACTCAGCGCCGATCACACCGTTTTGCAAGAACTTTTAAGTAAGGGTGTTATCTCCGAATCTGAAGCGCAGGTGCATCCGCAACGTTCGATGCTCACCCAGGCGCTGATGGGTGAAGGAAACCTCGAACCATCTCTTCATATATTCGAAGGAAAAGTTCAGGATCGTTACCTACTCTGCAGCGATGGGCTAAGCGGAGTTCTCTCCGATAAAGAGATCAAGAGCTTAATTAAGGGTAAGGGCGCTGCTGAAGCAGTAGATGCTTTGATTGATGCAACTTATATAAATGGTGCACCAGATAACGTCACTGTCATCATCGCTGATATCGTCGAAGAAAGTGCAACTCAGGTAGAAAAGTTAGGAGCGGCTAAACCATGATGAATAAAATTTTGGGCGGTCGCTACCAACTTGGCGCCATGATCGGCACCGGCGGAATGGCTGATGTTTATATTGCACAAGATCAGCGCTTATCTCGCGAAGTTGCGGTAAAGATCTTGCGCAGTGATCTCGCAAAAGATCCAACATTCGTTGCGCGCTTTCGTAAAGAAGCTAAAGCCGCTGCCGGTTTAAATCACCCCGGCGTTGTTGCGGTTTATGACTCAGGTGAAGAACCAGCGCCATACATTGTTATGGAGTTGGTTTCTGGCCACACCTTGCGCGAACTAATACATGGTGGCGAACGATTGCCACTTGATCGCGCACTTGAAATTGGCGCAGGAATCTTAGAAGCGGTCGATTACTCGCATCAGCGCGGAATTGTTCACCGCGATATCAAACCAGCTAACGTGATGATCACCGATGCCGGTGATGTGAAGGTGATGGACTTTGGCATTGCTCGTGCGATGGATGATCTTGGTGCCACATTAACTAGTACCTGGAACGTGGTTGGCACTGCGCAGTATCTCTCCCCCGAACAAGCGCTCGGTGAAATTGCAGATACTCCAACAGATATTTATTCAACTGGCTGTTTGCTTTATGAGCTACTTACAGGTCGACCACCATTTACTGGAGAGACTCCAGTTTCAATTGCATACCAACACGTCTCTGGCGTTTTAACTCCAGCTCGCGAACTACAGCCTGAACTTCCGGAAAGTGTGGAAGTAATGTTGGAAGTCGCCCTGGCAAAGAAACCAGAAGATCGTTATGTATCTGCGCGAGCGATGCTTGAAGATATAAATAAAATTCGTGCCGGTGAAAATATCTCAACGAAAGTTGCGCGCGGTCCCGTTGTCTCTCGACGCACCGCCATATTCACCGGAATATCTGTGCTGCTTATTGGTGCACTTGCCTTATTTGGTCTCTCCCTAAATGGTGGTTCGACTCCTTCACTTGGCAACGCAATTCCCAACGTAGTTGGTCTAACCGAGCAACAAGCGCGCGATTTGCTTGGCGGATATACCGTCACGATCCAACGCGCTCACGATCCACGAATTCCAAAAGACCGTGTTGCTAGCCAGATTCCACTTGCAACTACACAAGCTCCAAAAGGCTCTGCCGTAACTCTGACCATCTCAGATGGTCCAGGTGATGCGATTGTGCCTGATGATTTAGTTGGAATGTCTTTAATTGATGCGCGTACCGCACTTGCTGCTGCAGGATTGGTTATCTCGAAAACTGAAGCTGCGCCATCTGATGAAGCGCAAGGAACTGTTTTAAGTGTTCTACCAGAACCTGGTTCAACAATTTCCGCAGGTTCCGGAGTCGTATTAACAATTGCAAGTGGTGAAGTTGCAGTTCCAAATCTAATTGGCGTAGAAGCAATACAGGCGAAAACTTTATTGATTCAAGCTGGCTTCTTAGTTCGCGAATTCAATGATTACGATGCATCGCAAGCTGCGGGCGTTGTTATTCGCCAAGCACCTGATGCGGGCACAACTCAAACAATTGGTAAACCAGTAACAATTACGATTAATAAAGCGCCATAAGTTAAGCGCGCTTACCAACAACTGGAGATAAGCCCACAGATTTTGCGAGCGCGTCGATGTCTCCACATTGTGTTAACCAATTAGCAAGCATTAAATGTCCGTGCTCGGTTAAAACAGATTCGGGGTGGAACTGCACACCTTCGATTGGCAATGTCTTGTGACGCATCGACATCACAACGCCAGATTCGGTTGCACCAGTAATTTCTAAAACATCTGTAACTGTGTCGCGTTCTACGGCGAGTGAGTGATAACGAGTTGCGGTAAATGGTGAAGGCAAATTGGTTAGAACGCCCTTGCCTGCGTGAATTACTTGTGAAGTTTTGCCGTGCAATAACTCTGGCGCGCGCGAAACTGTCGCGCCAAATGCAACACCAATTGCTTGGTGTCCTAAACAGACGCCAAAGAGTGGAATGTTTTTCTCGGCGCAATAATTGATCATTGCGATACTGATGCCAGCTTCTTCGGGAGTTCCAGGTCCCGGAGAGATAAGTACACCGTCGTATTCGCCCGCTTCTTCAACGCTGACTTCATCGTTGCGTTTTACGGTGCACTCGGCGCCGAGTTGGCCGAGGTATTGCACCAAGTTAAAGACGAACGAGTCGTAGTTATCGACTACGAGGATGCGGGACATGGGGTAATTCTTGCAGGGTTGCGGCTCTCGCTGTTTCCAGTATTGGATTTAGCCTGTAACCTTTCCCCATGCCAAAGTCGAAATTGCGTAAAAAGGTTCAAGAGAAGCACGCTCACGTTGAGCAGGTTCACGATGCCGAGCCACATGGCCCAATCGAGAGCCCAAGCTGGTTGGCGCCGGTTATGGTCGCTAACTTCCTAATCGGTCTCTTCTGGATCGTAATTTTCTACGTCAGCCAGACTCGCTTCCCGATTCCAGGCATTGGCGCATGGAACATGATCATCGGCTTTAGCTTCGTGGGAGTGGGCTTCAGCCTTGCCACGAAGTGGCGATAATTTTCAAGCCTAAAAACTAACCCCATTCTCAGCGATCTCTCAGGCTATGAGAGCATTCTCAAACCATGGCCAAGAGCTCTGAAAACACCAATCACCGAATTCTCGTCGTCGACGATGAATCGAGCATTAGCGATTTAATTTCAACGAGCCTGCGCTTTGTTGGATTCGATGTTCGCACCGCCGCGACCGGATCTGAAGCGCTAACTGTCGCCGAAGAATTTAAACCTCATGCAGTCGTTCTCGATGTCATGTTGCCCGATCTTGATGGTTTTGAAGTCTGTCGCCAACTGCGCAGCGAAGGTTTAAATATCGGAGTTCTCTTTCTAACCGCTAAAGATGGCATGGAAGATAAGGTCGCCGGTTTAACAATCGGTGGCGATGATTACATGACTAAACCATTTAGCTTAGAAGAGTTGGTTGCGCGTCTGCGCGCGCTCTTGCGCCGCATCGGTGTTGTTGAGATAAATACCGACGATGAGAAAATTCGTTTTGCCGATCTCGAATTAGATGAAGCAACTCACGAAGTTCATCGTGCAGGACAACTACTCGAAATGTCTCCAACTGAATTTCAATTGCTGCGCTATCTACTAATTAATGCAGATCGCGTTGTCTCAAAATCACAAATTCTGGATCACGTCTGGCAATATGATTTCCGTGGTGATGCCGGAATCGTTGAAACTTATATCTCTTACTTACGCAAAAAAATCGATACCTTTGATCCACCGCTAATCCACACTGTGCGCGGCGTTGGTTACCGCTTGCGATTGCCCGCGGCCAAATAAATGAATTCGCCACTGTCTAGTTGGAGTTTGCTCAACCGCCTTACTTTAGGTGTGGTTCTGCTATCGACCTTAGGTTTTGTGGCATCTGATATCGCAGCGCAATCTATGCTCCGTA
>WLLM01000031.1 GCA_009700715.1 Actinomycetota bacterium | reverse complement strand
TGCAGATTTCAAGCGATCTGGATCTGGTCCAGTCAAAAGCGCGTTCATCCCCCAGGTGTAAGTAGTTGGATCACTTGCATCCGGACCTGCATCGTTAAATCCGGCTTCGCGCATTAATCGGTATGCGTTGCACTTGGTATCTCCTGCTGGACACTCTTCGCTAGCAGTTGGTTGCAAACCTGGGTTAGCTGCATTTGCCGGACGCGGATCGCGCGGATCTGAATTGAAATCTCCAATAACGACGAGTGGCATATTGGTTTCTTTTAGATCTTTAATTAATTGTGTTGCTTGTTTAGCGGCGTTAGGGACTTTATTTTCATCCCAAATAGATTCCAGGTGCGTTGTTATAAAACGAACGGGGATATTTGCAATGTTGATATCAGCCCAGGTGTAACCACGATATATCGTCATCAACGTTGGAACGATGCTGTAGCTGGCTTCGTATTCGGTATTTCCAACTTGGATAACTTGATCGGCGAGAGTCTTTTTGATTGCTAACGCATCACCGATCTGAAATCCGCAGGCAGCTTTATCTTGGCCAAATATCTTCTGAAAACGCTCTGGATCTTTGACCATAGTTAAAAATGGAATTGGATTAATGGAGTAACCGGGATTAAAGGCGGTAGTCCCATCTTTACTTGCTAAGACATAATCTCCACCGAGAGCATCAAGTAGTTGATTGGTGAAGTTGAAGACTTCAACTTTTTTGCTCCAGGCGTTCTTTTTGCAGTACCAAATAGTGGCTTCTTGTAGGCCTATTACATCGGGCTGATATTCCTTGATTTCAGCGGCTAGGGCTACTGAACGTTTTGAAAAGTCATTCTTATTTACTTGATCCCACATAAATTGCGCCGCCGCTGGCATATCTGGAATTAACTCAAGGGCAACCCCGACATCTGCGCCCAAATAGATATTTCGAGACATAACTGTGAAAGTTGGTTCAGCTGCTTGCGCTGAAATAGGGGTGAAAAGCGCCAAAGTTATAGATCCGATCAGCGCTGATGTAACCCCTCGTAATTTCATGGGTTCATTATGTACTCTAAGCGATATGAATGAGAAGGTTGAAGTCCCAGTAATAAAGAATGCACGTCCATATGACGTTGCACCTACGGCGCGTTACGCAGAATTTATGCGCACTGGCTGGGCGCCCTCTGACCTTGAAGGCTTGCATCCTCTAGATGTAGTCACATACGCATTTACGCGTCGCCAAGTTTTATCGGATGCATATCCAAATATTCGCTTGGTGATTCCTTCAGGTAATTACAAGACTCGTTCCAATGACACTGAATATCTTTATCGCCCACATAGCGCATTTGCTTTCTATAGTGGCGTGCAGGGTTCGGATGCAGTGCCAGATTCAGTTTTAGTTATGGAACCAAAGGCCGAAGGTGGCCATGACGCGTATCTCTATTTACATCCTCGCTCAACACGCGAAACACATGCTTTCTATACCGATCGCAAATATGGCGAACTTTGGGTGGGCCGTCACTTCACACTTGAAGAGGCTGCGACCGTCTATCAAATAGAAACTCGTAACGTAGATGACATCGAAAATCTTTTGCGCTTTAGCAAGGAAACGCTATTAATACGCGGTGAAGATACCTTGATGGATAAGTTGATCTCAGTTCACGCACGTGAAGCTGAGTTCCAAACTTTTGCCTCTGAACAACGTTTGATTAAAGACGAATACGAAGTTGGCCAATTGCAGGCCGCCGTTGATGCAACTGGTCGCGGATTTTCCGATGTAATCGCTGCATTACCGGCTGCTGCTGATCATCCGCGCGGTGAACGTATTGTGGAAGGCGCTTTCTATGGGCGTGCTCGCTTAGAAGGCAATGACGTTGGATATACAACGATCGCTGCCGCTGGTTCGCATGCATGTGTTCTGCACTGGATCCGCAACGATGGAGCAGTTCGTAACGGAGAATTGTTGTTGCTCGATGCTGGCGTGGAAATGGATTCTTTCTACACAGCAGATATCACTCGCACCTTGCCAATTAATGGAAAATTCACACCAGCTCAGCGTGCTTTATATATGTTGGTCTATGAAGCACAACTTGCAGGTTTTGCTGCGGTAAAACCAGGAGTTCCGTTCTTAGATGTTAACCGGGCGGCTCAACGCGTGCTTGCCCAAGGCTTGGCTGATATGGGTGTTCTAACAGTTAGCGCTGAAGAATCTATGCAACCAGATGTCGGATTGCATCGTCGTTGGACTTTGCACGGAGTAAGCCATCACTTAGGTCTGGATGTCCATGATTGCGACAAAGCGCGTGAAGAGAATTTCCGTGGTGGGGTATTGCGTGAAGGAATGGTTATTACTGTTGAACCAGGACTTTACATCCAACCTGATGACGAACTTTTTGCACCGGAATACCGCGGAATCGGTATTCGAATTGAAGACGATGTAATTGTTACTGCTGATGGTTGCCGAAACTTAAGTGAAGATATCCCGCGCCATCCTGATGCCATCGAAGCTTGGATTGCCTCGATCCTCGGTTAACTAACTAGCTGTAGCCCCGCGTACGCAGCAAGTAGTCCAAAGCCAAGTGACATAACTAAGTTGATAGTTATCTCGCGATAACGCTTTAGCTCAAAACCTAGATAAATATCGAGCATAAAGGTTGACCAAGTCGTAAACGCTCCCGCAAAACCAACTGCAAATAAGTCATGCACGTGTTCGGTCTTTGTATATGTCAGCCCAATAACAAATGAGCCGATTACATTTACAAGGAAGATTCCGTAGGGCTTTTCGGTGAATTTACGTATGTATTGATCAATTGCAAAGCGGGCTGGTGCTCCGAGAGCAGCTCCTAAAATCACATATAGCGTATTCATTTTCGCACCGGAATTAACTTGCGGCTAATAGGCAGAACAATTAGAACGATCAACAGGCTTAACACAACGTTTTCAACTAGAAAAAGTGCTCCACCAGAAATAGGTTCAACAACTTGTACGGTCACCGCAGAGAAAGTTGTCATTCCAGCACAGAAACCTGGTAACAATAAATGGCGTAGTTCTGTTACGCCGCGACGTTCCATTAAAACCAAGAGCGCGCTGGCAAGAGCAACACCTAAGAGATTTGCAGTAAGCGTTCCAAATCGATCATTTGGAATGGCGATAGAAAGCGCAAAGCGAACTAGGGTTCCTGCTACGCCGCCAATAGCGACGAGTAGCAGTGACTTCATCTTTAGTTGCGCTTCTCTCGCTTGAGCAGACCCGAAAACATGCGTGCTGGATCGTACTTAATATCTACAACGCGCTCCTTCATCGGAATAATTGCGTTATCGGTGATCTTGATGTGCTCTGGGCAAACTTCAGTACAGCACTTGGTGATGTTACACATGCCAAGTCCGTGCTCTTCTTGCGCAGTGCGCTTGCGATTCTTCAAGATATCGAGTGGGTGCATATCGAGTTCTGCAATACGAATAAAGAATCGTGGGCCAGCAAATGACTTCTTATTCTCTTCGTGATCGCGGATTACGTGACAGGTGTTCTGGCACAAGAAACATTCGATGCACTTGCGGAACTCTTGCGAGCGCTCAACATCTACCTGCTCCATACGAGCTTCACCTGGCTTTAGATCAGCAGGTGGTGCATATGCCGGGATCTCCATCGCCTTTTGGTAGTTAAAAGAGACATCGGTTACGAGGTCTTTAATAACAGGGAATGCGCGAAGTGGAGTAACGGTAATAGTTTCGTCTTCACCGTATGCAGCTACTTGTGTCATACATGCCAGACGTGGCTTGCCGTTGATCTCCATCGAACAGGATCCGCACTTGCCAGCCTTACAGTTCCAACGCACAGCTAGATCGCCCATTTGGGTTGCTTGAACGCGGTGAATTACATCGAGGACTACTTCACCTTCGTTGGCTTCAACCTGAACATCTTGAAGTCCACCGTTAGTTGAGTCTCCTCGCCAGATGCGAAGATTTATTTTGCGCGCCATTAGTTGGAACCGCCTTTCGCAATTTCTTCCGGTGTCATGTACTTCTTAAGTTCATCAACTTCAAAGAGGTCAAAGAGGTCCTTTGGCATAAATGGCAACGCTTGCTTGCGCACGCTTACTTGAGTGCCATCGAATGATGAGATGTGGTTGTACTGACGCCAACCTGAATCCATTCCTGGGAAGTCATCGCGTGTGTGACCACCGCGTGATTCTTCGCGGCCGATTGCAGACTTTGCAGTGCTCTCGGCAACCAACAACATATTGTCGAGGTCGAATGCCAAGTGGAATCCTGGGTTGAACTTACGTCCGCCAGCAACCGCCACATTTGCACTGCGCTTTCTGATTTCTGCAATCTTTTCAATTGCATCCTTTAGCTCGGCACCGGTACGGATGATTCCAACCAAGTTATGTGTAACTTCTTGCAACTCTGCGTGGAGTGAATATGAATTCTCTCCACCGCTTCGTGCAAATGGCGCTTCGATACGCGCGGCTGCTGCTGCAACGTTTGCATCTGAAACAGGTGTGGCAGTTGTCTGCTTAACGTAGGCAGCTGCTCCCATTCCGGCGCGACGACCAAAGACCAAGAGATCTGAAAGTGAGTTTCCACCAAGGCGATTTGAACCGTGCATTCCGCCGGCAACTTCACCTGCAGCGAAGAGTCCTGGAACTCCAACTGCTGCTGCAGTATCTGGCTCAACTTCCACGCCACCCATTACGTAGTGACAGGTTGGGCCAACTTCCATCGGCTCCTTTGTAATGTCAACGCCAGCTAATTCGTAGAACTGGTGCCACATAGATGGCAGGCGCTTCTTAATTACTTCAGCAGAAAGACGCTTTGAAACATCTAGGAAAACACCACCGTGTTCGGTACCGCGGCCGGCTTTAACTTCAGAGTTAATCGCGCGCGCAACTTCATCTCGCGGCAAAAGCTCTGGTGGACGGCGGTTATTGTCCTGATCTTCATACCAACGATCAGCTTCTGCTTCATTATCTGCGTACTTATCTTTGAATACATCTGGGATGTACTTAAACATGAAGCGCTCACCTTTGTTGTTGGTAAGAATTCCGCCTTCACCGCGAACAGATTCGGTTACAAGAATTCCGCGAACTGATGGTGGCCAAACCATTCCGGTTGGGTGGAATTGCAAGAACTCCATATCAACCAAGTTTGCGCCAGCTTTTAGGGCAAGTGCATGGCCATCGCCAGTGCCTTCCCATGAGTTGGAGGTAATTTTAAAAGTCTTTCCGACGCCGCCAGTTGCAATGATTACTGCAGGTGCTTCGAATAGAACTTCAGATCCTGATTCGCGCCAGTAACCATATGCGCCAGCGATCTTGCCGTTCTCTTTCAGAATTTCAGTGATTGTAAGTTCTGCGAAAACTTTAATATGTGATTCGTAATCACCGTGCTCGCGCTTATCTGCTTGTTGCAAGGCAACGATCTTCTGTTGCATTGTGCGAATAAGTTCTAGACCTGTGCGGTCACCGACGTGTGCAAGGCGTGGATATTCGTGTCCACCGAAGTTGCGTTGGCTGATCTTTCCTTCTTTAGTGCGATCAAAGAGCGCGCCCCACATTTCAAGTTCCCAGATGCGATCTGGAGATTCTTTAGCGTGAAGCTCTGCCATACGGAAATGGTTAAGGAATTTTCCGCCACGCATAGTGTCGCGGAAGTGAACTTTCCAGTTATCGTTTGAATTCGCGTTACCCATAGATGCGGCAGCGCCACCTTCAGCCATAACTGTGTGGGCCTTGCCGAATAGTGATTTACAGATGATTGCTACGCGCAGACCCGATTCGCGAGCTTCAACTGCAGCGCGCAGACCAGCACCGCCGGCACCAATTACCAATACATCGTATTTGTGGCGTTCTAGAGCGTTTGTCATATCTATTGGCATCCTTTAGAAGAAGTAGAAGTTGGTCCAGGCGCCAGTTGCAACTTGGCGGACATAGATATCGGCAAAGGCAACTGCGGCAAGTGAATACCAAGCAAATTGCTGATGTGAATGGTTAAGAACAGAAACCCAGCTCCAAAGCTTGTAGCGAATTGGGTGCTTAGAGAAGTGCTTCAAACGTCCACCAACTGTGTGACGACAGGTGTGGCAAGAAAGTGAGTAGAACCAGAGAAGTGTTGAGCTCGCAAGAAGTACTAGCGAACCAACGCTCATATGTCCCCATTCGCCTTCCGCGTTCTTAAATGAGATCACTGCGTCATAAGTAAGGAATACGTTAAATAGCAAACCGGCGTAGAAGAACCAACGGTGCGCGTTCTGCAAGATAAGTGGTGCACGTGTTTCGCCGGTGTACTTGCTGTGTGGTTCGGCAACTGCACATGCTGGTGGTGATAACCAGAACGCACGGTAGTAAGCCTTGCGGTAGTAGTAACAAGTCATACGGAAACCAAGTGGGAAGATCAGAATAATTAGCGCTGGTGAAAGTGCAAAGTTAAATATTTCCGCGCTTACTGGTGTCCAACCAAAGATCGTCGAACCTTCGACACATGCTTGTGAAAGACATGGCGAATAGAAAGGTGAGATCAGTGGTTCTACAAAGTAGTTGTCGCCTTCAAACGCTCGGAATGTCGCATAGATGATGAAGCTAAATAAGACCGCGAATGTAATCGCAGGTTGCAACCACCATTTATCGGTTCGAAGCGTGCGCTCTTTAATCTTGGCGCGTGTTGGAGAAAATACTCCGGACATTTCTACCCCTTTAACTCCTTTTCAGGAATTTGTATTAATAAGGAGAAGTGTGCGCTTGATTAGCAAAAGTGGCTAGGCGTAGCCCCGCGGGCTGGCTATGAAGTCAGCCACAGCAAGAGAAAAATGGCGGAGGGCGTGGGATTTGAACCCACGAAACTTTCGTTTGCCGGTTTTCAAGACCGGTGCACTCGGCCGCTATGCGAGCCCTCCGTGGGAGAGATTACCCGAAGTTGGAAGGCATTAAAAATCGGCGCTAATTACTGAGGCAGTTCGAGCAGTCGTTCAATAACGATCGCAACGCCATCTTGGTTATGAGGTGGCGCTACATCTTTGGCATTTGCTGGCCCTGCGTGATGGCCATCGATCATTGCATATGAACGTCCCGCCCATTGCAACATTGAGAAATCATTTGGGTTATCGCCAAAGGCGACACAATCTTCAGCAGAGATTCCGATACGTGCTGCCATCATCGCCAGCGTTTCACCTTTAGATACACCAAGTGCAGATATTTCGAGAAGTGAATCGTTATTTGCAGAGTGAGTCACATTTACGACGCCTTGTAATACTGGAGTTGCGATCGCCAACATCTCATCGGCTGAAATTTCCTGTTGTGAAAGTCTTGCCAATAATTTAAGCGCTGGGCGATTTGTAACGGTATCGATATTGTCGACGCCAACATCATCCATTCCGATATCCCAACGCGGGATGTACGCCTTCTCGCGATGGAAGTGATCATTTGATTCAACGGCAAATGAAACATTTGGAATAGCCACTCGCAAAAGATCTACCGCTTTTTGTAGTTCTGTTGGCGCAATCATCCACTGTTCTAAAACTTTATCGTTATGTAAATCGTAAAGAAGTCCAC
>WLLM01000030.1 GCA_009700715.1 Actinomycetota bacterium | reverse complement strand
TAAGAACACACTTCCAAAGAACTATCTCGGTCTTGCCGAAGGTGCCGGAGCGAAAGTATTTCCACTAACGACGGTGACTGAATTCGCTGAACGCAGCGATGGAAAGTGGGTCGTTAGAACTGAGAAAACGGGTGCTTGGGATGGTTCGCGCGGTACAACCTTTATCGCAGATCAATTAGTTGTTGCCGCTGGAACATTTAATACCCAGAAGTTATTGCATAAAATGAAACGTAAACAACTTCCCAATATTTCAGAACGTTTAGGCGAACTCTCGCGCACCAATAGTGAAGCGCTGACTGGTGCGTTAATGAATAATCGCAATAACGATTTCAGCCGCGGTGCAGCCATCACATCTTCATTCTTTCCTGATGAACATACCCACATCGAGCCAGTGCGTTACGGCAAGGGCAGTAACTTTATGGGTCTGCTGCAAACGATTATGACTGATGGATTTACCGGCAAAGAACGGCGTCGCCATTGGGTTAAACAGTTCTTAGCTAACCCATCTCTGCTAGCACGGATAATTAATGTGCGCCACTGGAGTGAAAAAACAGTAATTGCACTTGTAATGCAAGATGTTGACTCTGCTGTGACCGTTAAAGGCAAGCGCGGATTATTTGGATTTAAATTAACCTCCAAGAACGATAGCGATATGCCTAATGCAACTTATATTCCGGCCGCGAACGAAGCGGTGCGGCATGTGGCAAATGAATACGGAGGAATCGCTGGCGGGCATATCGGAGACTTAATTAGCGCGCCTTTTACCGCGCACTTTGTTGGCGGATGCGTGATCGGCGCTGATGAAAAAACCGGCGTTATTGATCCGTATCATCGCGTATATAACTATCCGACTCTTCATGTTGTAGACGGGTCTTCAATTACTGCAAATCTTGGTGTAAATCCATCGCTAACAATTACCGCCCAGGCAGAACGCGCGATGTCGCTCTGGCCAAATAAAGGTGAATCCGATCAACGTCCCGCACAAAACGCGCCTTACAAGTATCTTGCTCCGATACATCCAAATAACCCGGTAGTTCCTGCCAGCGCTTATGGCGCTCTCAAATAGAAATATACGGAGACGAAATGAAAAAGTGGGCTCTTGTAACTGGTGCAACCGCAGGAATCGGTGAGAGTTTTACACGCCTGCTTGCCGAAAAAGGTTACAACTTGGTTTTAGTTGCCCGCGATGAGGCCCGCCTTCACGAGCGCGCCCAAGGTTTAATGGATAAATTCGGAGCAGAATCAGTTGTAATCGTTGCTGATTTAGCAACCGAGACCGGGTGTACAAAGGTTGAAGATTTCATAAAGCAGAATGAGATCGAAGTTTTAATTAACAACGCTGGATTTGGAATCAATAAAGCTTTCACGATGAGTGCTCTAGATAAAGAAGAGGAAGTCCTAAAAGTTTTGGTAAGAACCCCGATGCGCTTAATGCACGTTGTTCTTCCAGGAATGAAGGAACGCAATTCTGGAACTGTTATAAATGTTTCATCGGTTGCTAGTTTTATCGCAGGAGGCGCCTACAGCGCTTCTAAGTCTTACTTAACGGTGTTAAGCGAATCACTTCACACCGAGTTATCCGCGACCAAAGTTAAAGTCTCGGCGCTCTGCCCAGGTTTTACGCGCACCGAATTTCACCAACGCGGGCGGATGAAGATGGCGGGCTTGCCAGAATTTATGTGGCTTAACTCCGATCGCCTAGTTGCCCAAGCTTGGAAAGATGCACAGTCAGGGAAAGCAGTTTCTATTCCGGGTTGGCAGTATCAACTTTTAGTTGGTTTGATCTCAGTGGTTCCACGACCGCTTGTCCGTCGCTTGGGAATGAATCTGCGCGTCAAACAACGCTAATTCACATGCTTTTCTCTGCTTGCATCCCATAGTTTGGCCCGCTCCTTGGCTAACATTTACTCATCATCAATGGAGGTTTTTCATGTTTCGTAAGGCCATAGTCGTCGCCGGTGCAACCGCGCTAGTACTCGCATCAATTACAGCGGTACCAGCAAGCGCTGCCACCAAGGTCAGCAACGGAGTTGCTTGCTCTAAATCTGGAGCAACCACCAAGGTCAGCGGATCTTCTTACAAGTGCGCAAAGAACCCATTGGTTAAGAATTCAAAGCTAACTTGGCTCTCAGTAGATTGCCTTAACACCGCCAATACTTACGTAAAGGCTGTTGCAAACTTGCCAAAGATCAAAGCTGCAACTGATGCAACGATCGCAAAGCTAGATGCCGATATCGCAGCTCAAGCAGTTGAAACTGAAAAGGCGAATAAATTAATTCCAGAATACCAAGCAAAGATTGCAACGATCAACACAGCGCTTACAGCGCTTCGTGCAGATACAGCAAACCTTGCAAAGAACAAGGCAACGATCGACAAGTACGCTGCTGCAGTTAAGAGCTACGAAGCCGCGATCAAGGCTTATGGAACTGTTGGAAAGCAAGGCGATCGCAGCGAGCGTGCGAAAGAGCAAGCGCTTAGCCAATACGAAAGTTCAAAGACTGATATCGAGACAACTCTTGGTATGGCCAAATTGATTTGTAGCAAAGGTTTCTAATTAGCAACCAGTAAAGCTATTAACCAATAGTTACGACTGAAGCAGTTACCTTTACGGGTAGCTGCTTCAGTGCTTTTGTGGCAGGTCCAACTAAATTCTTGTCGTCTTAGGGTTTCCCTATTCATTTGCGATGTTTTAGTGCTTTAACTTGTATGGATGCGAATTTACCTGATTTGGAAATGGTTTGCACTAGCTCTACTAGTTATTCACATTCTGACAAAACTTTTAGGCTTTGAAGCAAGTGTTAGTACAGATCTATTTCTCTATAACTTGGTTGTTCTAGCGGCGATTATCTCAACGCTGCGCGCTCCACTTCACAGCGACCCCTTTGCCATCGCCTTCACCGCCTTGGCATGTGGTTCATGGGGAATCGGCTCGCTGGTTTCAAGCTTGGCAGAATTCTTTAACTTTCAAGAGAACGCAACACTGGTATCAAATATTTCATATTCGCTCTTCTATCCCTTTGCCTTCTTAGCGATTCCTCGAATCATTGGTCGAAGAGCGAAGCTGCAACTGCTGGAAATTCTCGATGCTGCAATATTTGGACTTGGCCTTAGTTCAATAGTTACCGCTCTTATTCTGATTAAATTCATTTCGGATATTCCTGGAGATAGCGCCAACGCATTCTTTGCAGTTCTTTACCCTGTATGCGATATCGCACTGGTTGTAATCGCAATTGTTAGCGCGTTTATCTCTGGGTTTTCAAAGCGATCGGTCGTATTGATCACCGGGATACTTTCCTTTGCGCTAACTGATTTCTATTTTCTACTTCAACAGATTTCAGGGAGCTATTCATTCGGCCAGATTAGCGACGATGGTTGGCTCCTCGGAATTTCCTTGATGGCGCTATCGCTTTGGGCGACTCCAAATCGCGAACAAAACGATTCAAAAATTCATCCAGCGCTAATTGCGGTCTCCATATTTATAAGCCCAGCACTACTTTCGGCAATTGCACTTCGCCCCGATTACTTCCCGGTTTATGTGGTGATTCCAACTATTACAACGCTTTTTCTCGCCTTTATCCGCATGACTTTAGTAATTAGACAGGCAAGTAATTTAGGTGAAGAGAAGATCTTGGCGCGCACCGATGAGCTAACTGGACTGCCTAATCGCCGCAGATTAATTGCTGAAATTGGAGCGCTCAGCGGCGTAGAAGGAGCGTTACTTCTATTAGATCTCGATGGCTTCAAACCAGTAAATGATCAGTATGGCCACGAGATGGGCGATCAAATATTGCGCCAAGTCGCGCAACGTTTTAGCCGCTCACTTCCAACTGGATCAGTTTTAGCCAGATTAGGTGGTGATGAATTTGGCGTGATCGTCTTAGGTGATGAAGGTTCAACTCTGGAAGTTGCTCGCGCCTTAAAGGCGACGTTGAGTTATCCCTTTGTAGTTGGTGGAAACCAAATTTCAATTAGCGTGAGTATCGGACATGTTAGAAACGATAAGAACGGTGACTTGCTACAACGTGCCGATGCTGCGATGTATGAAGCAAAACGCAGCGGAAAATCTATTGTGGAGGCAGCGGTTTATCAGCCTTAATTTCTTTTAGTCGCTCGAGTGATTCCAAACGTTCTGTCGCGTGATCAACAATTCGCTCGCTATATCCCTTGGAATATCCATCTAAGAAGAGCCATGGTTCGTGGATTTCGGATGCAGATAGATGAGCTAACTCAGGAACATACTTTCGAATGTAATCACCATTTTCATCAAAGCGGCGACCTTGTTCGATTGGATTAAATACGCGGTAATACGGAGATGCATCTGTGCCGGTGCCGGCAGTCCACTGCCAACCGTGGGCATTTGATGCGGGATCGAAATCAACTAAATGTTCGGCGAAGAATCTCTCACCAAGCTGCCATTCGAGGTGCAGATCTTTAACTAAGAAAGATGCCACGACCATGCGGGTGCGGTTATGCATCCAACCTTCTTTAACTAATTGGCGCATCGCCGCATCTACAAATGGGTAGCCAGTTTTACCTTCGCACCAAGCCTTAAATTGCTTGCCTGGCTTGTCATAACGCATCGCCTTGAATTGCGGTGCATAGTAGTCAGTATCGGTATGTGGGTTATTGAAGAGCACATCGGCATAGAACTCGCGCCAAGCAATTTCTTTACGGAAAGTATCGTGGGCTTTGGAGTCGCCTAAGTTTTGCAGCAATGTGCGGGGGTGAATTTCGCCAAACTTTAAATATGTACTCATCTTGGATGTGCCATCAATGGCTGCAAAGTTACGGTTCTCGTCGTAACTATCTAAACCGTTCTTTGTAAATTCTTTAAATCTTGCAAGTGCAGCTACTTCGCCAGCCTTTATTACTTCTACGCCAGCCGGCATAACAAAATCCGGAAAAGCGCGATATTTCGCAGGCGGGGTTGGAGCTTTAATCTCTTTCGGAGTTTTTGCAGGCGCACGCCATCCGTGAACACACCAAGCGCGATAGAAAGGTGTGTAAACCCGATACGGGGTTCCGTCACTTGGCTTAACAACTCGACCTGGTGCAACTGCATAAGGACTACCGGTGCGAATCAAATTGATTCCGGCTTTTTCAACACGTGCATCACGTTCTGCACCAAAGCGTTCGTACTCCGTTGAGATATGAACTTCGGAAACACCATAAAGTTCGATAAGTTCATTTAAGACTTCAACTTGATCGCCTTCGATGATGTGCAACTTATTATTAAGTGATTCATCTAGTGCGCGAAGTGACTGACCCATATAGGCAAGGAGTTTTTCGCCAGCTTCAGCAATCTGTGTTTTATCCAAAATGAAAACAGGAACGATTTCATCGCTATTTTCAATCGCTGCAACTAAGGCAGGATGATCAGAAATTCGCAGATCGCGCCGAAACCAAACAATGTTTCGACGAAGAGGCATTTAACTAATTTACTGCATTAGTTATGCAACATGCCGACTGAGTCATCCCAGCCTTCAACATCTTCAGGCTTACGTGGGCCTTTGCCAACATAGCGAGCAGATGGACGGATCAAGCGACCGGTGCGCTTCTGCTCAAGGATGTGTGCTGACCAACCTGCTGTACGAGCAGCGGTAAACATTGAAGTAAATAGCGGAGCTGGTACTTGTGCGAAGTCCAAAATAATCGCTGCCCAGAATTCGACGTTTGTCTCCAAGACGCGATCTGGTTGGCGTTCGCGAAGTTCTTGAAGCGCTGCCTTTTCGAGGGCTTCGGCAACCGCATAACGTGGAGCGTTGAGTTCTTTAGCGGTACGACGAAGTGTGCGAGCGCGTGGATCTTCGGCGCGGTAAACGCGGTGTCCGAATCCCATCAAGCGCTCTTTGCGATCAAGCAATCCCTTTACATAAGCAGTTGCATCGCCAGATTTTTCTACTTCTTCAATCATGTGCAATACACGTGAAGGAGCTCCACCGTGAAGTGGACCTGACATCGCACCGATTGCACCAGAAATTGCTGCTGCAACATCTGCACCAGTTGATGCGATAACGCGACCGGTAAATGTTGATGCATTCATTCCGTGCTCTGCTGCTGATACAAAGTAAGCATCGATTGCGCGAACGTGAAGTGGATCTGGTTCTCCGCGCCAACGGATCATCATGCGCTCTACAACTGTGTGCGCCTTATCAACTTCTGATTGCGGAACCATTGGCTGCCAAGTTCCGCGTGCGGCTTGTGCCAAATATGAAAGAACCATTACAGATGTACGAGCAAGGTTGCTGCGCGCTTCTTCATCTGAAATATCAAGTAGTGGTTTGAAACCCCATGCTGGTGCCAACATCGCAATCGCTGATTGGATATCTACGCGCACATCACCTGAGTGAACAGGTAGTGGGAACGGTTCAGCATTTGGAAGACCTGGATTGAAGAGATCATCTACGAGCAATCCCCAAACGTTTCCGAAGGTAACGCGACCTACGAGGTCATCGATATCAACGCCGCGATAACGCAGTGCGCTGCCTTCTTTATCTGGTTCTGCAATTTGTGATTCGAAGGCGATAACGCCTTCCAGGCCGGGTTTGAAATCATCTGACATGCTCCAATTCTGCACCTTCCGAGGGGGTGCTGACGACCACCGTCTATTGAAGGTGACGCGGAAGTAAAAGTGAGGTTCGATACATCTATGAGCGAACTAGACCGTGAAGCGATCCGTGCCATGCGCCGTTCTTACGGCGAGGTCGGACTCGAAAATTTATCGGCCGATCCCTTCGCCGCTTTCAGTACTTGGCTAAAAGAAGCTGCCGCAAATGATTTCATCGTCGAAGCCAACGCGATGGTGCTCTCGACGCTAGGTCAGTCATCTAGCGGCGCCGAAGAACATATTTCAACCCGCACTGTTTTATTAAAAGATATCTCCGAAGGTGGCTTTACCTTCTTTACAAATTACTCATCGCGGAAAGCGCAAGCGATGGAGTTGAATTCGCAAGTCACACTTTTATTTCCTTGGTATGCGATGGAGCGCCAAGTTTCGATAAGTGGATTTGCGGAAAAGATTTCTGAAAGTGAATCTGCCGAATACTTTGCATCGCGTCCGTGGTCTAGCCAAATCGGCGCATGGGCCAGTGCACAATCATCTCCGCTCTCATCACGCGAAGAACTCGAACAAAGATTCGCTGGTGCATCCGAAAAATGGCCGGAAGGAACAACTGTTCCGAAGCCACCACATTGGGGCGGCTATCGCGTTACGCCGATCAGCATTGAATTCTGGCAAGGTCGTTACTCACGACTTCACGATCGCTTGCGCTATGAGCGGGCTAACAGTGAAGCCGAGTGGGAGATCACTCGCTACTACCCTTAGGCTTAGCCCATGAGCGCAGATATTAAGATCCCAGATAATCTCAAACCACGTGATGGCCGTTTTGGTTGTGGCCCATCAAAGATTCGTCCTGAAGCACTTGCTGCACTCGGCGCATCAGGTTCATCGATTCTCGGAACATCTCACCGCCAAAAGCCCGTTAAGAACGTGGTTCATCGCGTTCGCGAAGGCCTTAACTCACTCTTCTCATTGCCTGAAGGTTATGAAGT
>WLLM01000003.1 GCA_009700715.1 Actinomycetota bacterium | reverse complement strand
GAACAACTGGGTGGATTCGATCCAAACCTGGATCTCTTTAGAGATGATGTTGATTTTGGGTGGCGCGTTTATTCCGCAGGATATGCGGTGATATCTGTATCGAGCGCTGTTGGTTTTCACGCAGAGGCATCTGCAAATGAACGACGTTCGGTCGATGTTGCCGAAGCTTTCTTGCACCGCCCACTTCTACTTGATCGAAGAAATGCTGCCTATGTACTTTTAGTTAACTCTTCTTGGTGGCGATTGCCTTTCTTAACAGTGCAACTTCTTGCTGGATCTATTATTAGATCGATCGGATATTTATTTGCAAAATTGACTGGATATGCAGGCGAGGAGAGTTTGGCAGTTGGCGCGCTCTTTATTCACCCTGCAGAGCTCGTTACTGCGCGAAAAGTTAGGCGCTCACAACGTTTAGTTCCTTCAGGAATCGCCCTTAGATTTATTCCATCACGATGGTCGCAGTTGCGGTTAGCGATTTCCAGAACTTCCGAATGGGTTCGCTCGCAACTTTTCCCGGCGGAAGTAACGGAGGTAAGAACTCCTTCCATTTTGGATGAAAACCTAGATGAAGAAGATTTGTTGACGCCGGCAAGTAGTCGAAATTGGATATCTCTGGTTAAACGCCCACTTATTGCCGCATCTCTTTTCTTATTTGTTCTCTCACTTTTCTGGTCGCGATTGCGCCTTGGAGCAGTATCTGGGGGAGCGCTACCTGAACAGCCAGCGGGTGCGGGAGCCATTTGGAACACCTATTTCAGCGGCTGGCACTCGATCGCTATGGGAACCACAACGGCTGCGCCTACCTGGCTAGCGATTACCGCGATGGGTGCGACTTTATTTTTCGGCAAAGTTTCGCTCCTAATTTCGTTAGTTTTTTTCTTAGCCCCATTGTTCTTAGCCTTATCTGCCCACCACTTAATGAAGTACTTCTCGGATAATCGCTGGCTAACTACATCTGGTGCAGTGCTTTACGCAATCTCTCCAGTATCAATTTCAGCGATTAACTCAGGTCGTCTTAGCACCTTGATGATTTTGCTTCTTCTGCCAATTCTCTTGATCGCTGCCCGAAATTGGTTTGCGATAGAAAAAATGAGCTGGCGAAGGGTTTTTGCTCTTTCTCTACTAGTCGCGATTCTTTTTGCCTTCTCCCCATTTGTTTTTCTGCTTGGCTTAGTACTGACTGGTTTCTCTATCTACCGCGATTACATCGAAAGCAGCAGTGGCGTAAATATCGTTCTCTTTAACGCCCGTTTGTACCGAAGAATTGCCCTGATTGTTACGCCATTCTTGCTCTGCGCACCGTGGAGTTTTGAGTTAATTCTCCATCCACATCGACTGCTCATGGACTCGGGTTTCTTCATCCAGGGTGGTGGACCGAATCTGGCGCTACTTGGAAACCCAGGTGGCCCAGGTGCGCTTCCGTGGTACTTACTTAGCCCATTAACGCTGGTTCTCGGAATCTCACTCTTCTCTTCAACGCGCGCACGATTCATTGCTGAAATTGGTTTTATCTCGCTGCTACTTTCAATTATTTACAGTTCAGTTTCGATTACGGGAAATGGAACAAGCGTTGCAACTCGTTTGTATCCCGGCACATTAATGGCGATTACAACTTTGACCGCCATCGCCGCTGGCATAACAGTTCTGGACAAATTACGAGATCGATTGATATCTACTCATATAAATATCCGACATATATCTGCCGCAATCTTGTTGGCAGCAACTGCGATTTATGCATTGTCATCGACGGTTTGGATCGTTGCCAAAGTCGGCGATGCGCCACTACAAAGCGGACGTGAGGTGGTTCTCCCACCTTTCTTGGCAGTTGAAAAAGATGCGAAGACCATGGTTATTCGTCCACGTACCGTTGGAGAAGATGTAACACTTAATTTCTATTTAGCGCGCGGGGGAGATGCAATTCTCGGCGATCCTGACATGGCGCCACAGAACCGTGAGCAATTAACAAATGCCGTTCGCGAAATCGCTGATGGAAGTGGGCTAACTGCCAGCACAACCTTTGCAGTCCACGGGATTAAATACCTATTCCTTAAGAATCCCGCTGACGAAAATCTAGTTCGAATTATTGATGGTCTAGGTGGATTTACTCGCGCTTCTTCAACGAATGCCGGAATTGTCTGGAAGATAGTTGGCAATACTGGAAGAGTCTTATTCACAAACTCCGATGGAAAGACTTCTGTGCTTCCGGTAAGCCAATTCGAATTTGCTGTAACAGTACCCGAGCCGGGAATTTTAACCTTGACTGAAAATTACGCTCAAGGTTGGCGCGCAATGCAAGAAGGTCAACGTTTAGATCGAAAGCGCAGCGTAGATAATTTGCCATCATTTGAAGTTACCAAATCTGGACCAGTTTCGATTTTATACGACGGAACGATTCGACGAGCTTGGGTTTCATTACAAACAATTATCTTCATCACTGTCATAGTCCTGGCTTTACCAGCGGGACGTCGTCGTCGAGAGATCGAAGACTCGGAGCTCGCATGAAGATAAAAAGACCGCTGACCATATTTGCAGCCCTCTCTTTAGTTTTATTAATTTCAAATGCAATCAATGTTGCGGTATCTGGCGGCAAATTTTCTTCAAACTATCCAGCAGTGGTCTGTCCGTCGACACCTAAAGATTTAACAACTGCCATTTCTATGCCATCGGTCAAGAGTCAGATTCGACCAATCGGAACAAAATCGCTTTCCTATATACCTACTCAAACCCTTCGTTATATGCAGGCAAAATCTCCTGTTGTTCTAGAGTCTCAAGGAGCAACTCCAATTGTTTGGCAGATTCGCAAGGGAGTTTGGGCGGGAGCAACGCTCTGTTCATCATCACAGACTCAGCAATGGTTTGTTGGGGGAGCAGCCGATGTAACAAGCAAAGGCCGCCTAATTCTTGTAAATAGCGGACTTAGTTCAGCGATTGTTGATATTGAAATTTGGAATGAAATTGGACCGCAGCCGACCAAAGCGATAACGATTAAAGCCAACTCTTACTCTGAAATTGGAATCGACTCTCTGGCTCCAGGCTCGAAAGCCGTTGTAGTCAAAACTGTAACTAGAGCTGGAAGAGTTACGAGTTATATGTTGGACGAACGTGGTCGCGGTCTACGCGCTCTAGGTGGTGACCTAATCAACTTCACGGCAAAGGCAGATAAAGAAATTTTTATTCCGGCTATTCCGCATACAGTGCGAAAAGACAGGTCAAAGTCGGTCGAACTTCCTCATTCGCTTCGCATCTTAGTTCCCGGTGAAATCGATGCGCGCGTAACCGTGACTGTGTTTTCAACAGATGGAACCTTCATCCCGGCTGGCCTTGAAAATAAGATAGTCAAGAACGGCTCGGTTGTTACCTTGGATTTAAACCCGAATATGCCAGCAAGTAAATTTGGAGTAAGAATTTCTTCTGATGAACCGATCGTTGCATCGGTATTTTCGCAAACGATCGCTGAAGGCAAGTCAGATTTTATCTGGAGCACCGCTTCGCCTGCGTTAAGCGAGTTCACCCTTTCGACATCGGGTCTCTCACCGCAGCTAATCTTTATTGGTCAGAACGTAAAAGTTGAACTTGAGCTCTTCTTTGGTAACGGAAAGCGTAAGAATTTAAGCGTTAAGGGTGAAGATATTGCTACAGTAAAAATCCCTGATGGAGTTCGTTCAATTTCGATCCAAAAAGCCGGCAAAGGTATTTACGGTGCAGGTTTAATCGCCACAAAGAGCGGATACGGTTACTTCCCACTTTCACCAGGCAGTGTTCTAACAAAATCTTCAGTACCAATGTCAAATATTCGCGTCTTAACTCCTTGACAATCCACGGTTTTCTCCAGCAAAACCACTAGCCTTATCGTCATGAGTAAGTTGGCGCGCAGTGGGCGCAGTTGTTCGCGGGTAAGTTGCCGCGCACTGGCCTCGATGACTCTTACCTACATCTACGCAGACTCGACTGCGGTTCTTGGACCTTTAGCTACATTCTCTGAACCTCATTCATACGACCTCTGCGATGCGCATGGAAAACGACTTACTGTGCCAAATGGATGGACCGTAATAAAAGAAGAGAGTTCTCAAGCAAACCATGGCCCATCAGATGATGACTTAATGGCGATTGCAGACGCCGTTCGCGAAGTTGCAGCGAACCACCAAAGCGTTGAAAACAAATCACAAGGCGAAGTCGCCTCAGAAAATAGCCCTCTGGGGCGTCGCGGACATCTCCGCGCTGTTCCGTCTTAAAACCTTTAGAAAAATCTGTAACTAGAAAAGGAAATCACAATTTCAATATTTAAGGCCTACGACATTCGAGGGCTTGTCGATGTCGAAATAACCGCTGACTTTACATTCGCAACAGGAGTTGCCTTTGCTCGCTTCTTGCAGCAAGAGCGCGAACCCGGAACCGTGGTAATCGGTGAAGATATGCGCCCGTCATCGCCAATATTTGCCGATGCATTTTCAGCAGGAGTAACTTCACAAGGGCTAAACGTAATTCGCATTGGTCTTGCATCTACCGACATGCTCTACTTTGCCGCAGGAAAACTTAATTTTCCGGGCGCAATGTTTACCGCTAGCCATAACCCTGCCGAATACAACGGAATCAAACTCTGCCTAAGCGGAGCTCGTCCAATCGGAAAAGAATCTGGTCTGCTAACTATCGAACGCTTCGTAAATGAAGGTTCTCCAATAGATTTTAGAAGCGTCGGAAGAGAATCAGAGGAAGATCTACTAACCCCTTATGTAGATCACTTGCTAACTTTGGTCGATCTAAAGCAAATACGCCCGCTCAAAGTAGTAATCGACGCGGGCAACGGAATGGCGGGGCACACAGCGCCTGCTGTTTTTGAGCGCCTTAACTGCGAAGTTATTCCGATGTACTTCGAATTAGATGGAACTTTTCCTAATCACGAGGCGAACCCAATCGATGCAAAGAATTTGAAGGATTTGCAGAAAGCGGTAAAGAAACATAAAGCCGATATTGGTTTGGCTTTTGACGGAGATGCCGATCGTTGTTTCTTAGTTGATGAAAACGGCGAACTTGTAAATCCTTCAACTTTAACTGCGCTAATTGCGTATCGTGAATTAAAGAAGCATCCAGGCTCAAATATCATCTACAACTTAATTTCATCGCGCGCTGTTGTCGAAATTGTTGAGGAAAACGGTGGCAAAGCGATTCGTTCGCGAGTTGGGCATTCATATATAAAGAAGTTAATGGCCGATACAGGCGCAATCTTTGGCGGAGAACATTCCGGCCACTTCTACTTTAAGGATTTCTGGAGAGCCGACTCTGGAATGCTCGCCGCTTTGCATGCAATCGCTGCACTCGGAGAATCCGATGCACCACTTTCTAAACTCCTTAAGCCTTACTCAAGATATGTAGCGAGTGGTGAGATAAATTCTGAAGTCGCTGACGCGGCAGAGTCGATGGCAACTATTTCTGATCAATTCGGCGAATCCGCCGGTAATCAGATTGATGAACTTGATGGCCTTACTGTGACTGGCGATAACTGGTGGTTTAACGTTCGCGCATCAAATACTGAGCCCCTGCTTCGCTTAAATGTTGAGGCCAAGACTCAAGCCCGTATGGAGAAAATTCGCGATGAGGTGCTCGCCACAATCCGTGGCTAGCGTCTAAATGGTCAGTAAGGCCCTGCTGACGGTAATCTATCTCCAGAGCAACCTAGCAAAGTAGAGCCCTACGCCTTAGGTAAGCACAGTCGAAATCAACTGTTAGTTATTACCATTTAAGGAGAACACCGTGAATTCACCAGTTACATCAACTCTTCCGCGCCATGACATCGCAGATGCATCCCTTGCCGCTGAAGGCCGCAAGCGCATCGAATGGGCAGAGCGCAATATGCCTGTTCTTGCACAAATTCGTGAACGCTTTGAAAAGTCACAACCTTTCGCAGGCGTTCGTATTTCTGCTTGTATGCACGTCACAACCGAGACCGCTAACTTAATGCGCGTTCTTAAAGCCGGCGGAGCAGAGATTGCTCTTTGTGCATCTAATCCACTTTCAACTCAAGATGACACAGCAGCAGCGCTCGTCTACGAATACGGAATTTCAGTATTTGCTCGCAATGCAGTTGATCGCGATGGTTATTACTCACACATCAACGCGGCCCTTGATATCGAACCACACCAAGTTTTTGATGATGGTTGCGATCTCGTAAATACGCTTCACACAACTCGCAAAGAACTTCTTCCAAATATCGCTGGAGGTTGTGAAGAAACAACTACCGGCGTGATTCGCCTTAACCAAATGGCCAAAGATGGCGCACTCACATTCCCAATGATCGCTGTTAATGACACCGATACGAAGCACATGTTCGATAATCGTTACGGAACTGGTCAATCAACTCTCGATGCTGTCTTCCGTGCAACGAACTTCCTGCTTGCAGGTCGCGTAGTTGTTGTAGCTGGTTTCGGATATTGCGGTAAGGGCGTTGCAGAACGCGCTAAGGGTATGGGCGCAGATGTAATCGTTACTGAAATCGATCCAACTAAGGCTCTCGATGCGATGATGCAGGGCTTCCGCGTAATGCCAATGCTTGATGCCGCAAAGCTCGGCGATGTTTTCATCACCGTTACAGGTAACCGCGATGTACTTCGCGACGAGCATTTCGCAGTTATGAAAGATGGCGCAATCATGGCTAACTCCGGCCACTTCGATATCGAAATCGATGTTGCTTGGCTTGAGCAAAACGCTAAGAAGAAGAACGCAAAGATGCGCCACCAAACAGACGAGTACGTGCTTGCTGATGGACGTCGCCTATTGCTTCTTGCAGAAGGCCGCCTAGTTAACCTAGGAGCAGCAGAAGGACACCCAGCATCAGTTATGGATATGTCATTCTCTGATCAAGCGCTAACTGCTGAATACCTTGTTAAGGAAGCAAAGAACCTTCCAGCGGGCGTTCACAACGTTCCAACTTATATCGATAAGGAAGTTGCTAGCCTGAAGTTGATTTCAATGGGCGGACACATCGATACGTTAACTCCTGCACAAGATATGTACCTCAACTCTTGGGAGCACGGTAGCTAATGACTTTGGTTATGGTCGTCGATGACGACCAAGACCTCGCAGAGATGCTGGGCATCGTTTTAACTGGTGCCGGCATCGATGTCGATCTTGTAAGTCGCGGAGACGAGGTTCTGGAGGTTTTTAGAAATAATCCTCCAGATCTCGTTCTGCTTGATGTAATGCTTCCGGGTTTAGACGGAATTGAAGTTTGTAAATTGATTCGCGCCGAGTCAATGGTGCCAATCGTGATGTTAAGCGCCAAAGGCGATACCCATGACGTTGTGCGTGGACTCGAAGCAGGCGCAGATGACTACATGGTTAAACCATTTCGCCATCCATCCGAACTAATCGCGCGTATTCGCACACGACTACGCCGCACCAATGCTGATGTTTCTGGCCAATTAACCATTGGTGATCTAACTATCGATGTCACAGCGCACGAAGTCAGTCGCGGCGGCAAGAAGATTGCATTAACTCGTTTGGAATTCGATCTACTCGTCGCTTTAGCAAAAGAACCTGGTCGCGTATTCACACGCGATGCTTTACTTGGAGAAGTTTGGGGATATCGACACTCAACAGATACTCGCCTGGTGAACGTGCATGTACAGCGTCTGCGCTCGAAAGTAGAGGACGATCCAGAGCATCCGCAGATTGTTATGACTGTTCGCGGTGTTGGATATAAAGCTGGAGTATTGGGCGGTTCCTAATATGAACCGGTATATAAGAAAAGTAAGAACCTCACTCGCCTCGAAAGTTATCTTTTCAACGGTCCTATTATCGCTTGGCGTAGTTTGGCTAACCGGTTCGGCTCTTTATTCGCAGCTCTCTGACGGTGTAAAACAGGTAAACCTAGAAACCTCCCTCGCGGAAGCGCGATCTTCATTCTTCAACGCGCAGTACCAGTTTCTCTTAGTCGACGGTGCACAAACTTCAATCATTACCAAAACCGTTCAAGATGTCATTATTTCCTCAACCGCAGTTAGCTTAAATCAAGATCGAAAATCAATATTCTTAAGTAGATTTGAAGAATTCGACAAACCAAAAGGCGTAGACGTAGTAGCTGATTACAGCACCGCCACGGACGAATTACTCGTTTCATCATTTCCAACTGAGCTAAGAAAACGCGTTCGAGCCAGCGATTTAGTCGAGTATCAGTATTCAACGGTGCAATATAAGAATCGCCCAGATGCCAACGTGTTAATCGCTGGTCGCAGAATTGCAATTCCCGAATCTGGCAATTACGAGATGTACTTGGTTTATTCGCTAACCAACCAGAACACAACTCTTTCGCTGATTAAAAGCTCACTCTTATTAACTGGTTTTGCACTGCTATTCCTAATTGCACTTATTACATGGCTGGTGGTTCGACAAGTAGTTCGCCCGGTTCGAGAAGCAGCGCGCATTGCCCAGCAATTTACGCAAGGTGATTTCTCACAACGAATGAAAGTTGAGACTTCTGATGAAATTGCAACTCTGGGAACTGCATTTAATGAGATGGCGCTCTCTCTTGAATCGCAAATTACGCGATTAGAAAACCTCTCGAGGGTTCAACAGCGATTTGTTTCAGATGTTTCACACGAGTTAAGAACCCCGTTAACAACCTTACGTATGGCATCTGAAGTTATCTACGGTGCTAAAGCAAGTTTTGATCCCACGATTTCTCGCAGTTCGGAGCTGTTAGTTGCTCAACTCGATCGCTTCGAACGATTGCTAGAAGACCTTCTTGAAGTAAGTCGTTTTGATGCAGAAGTAGCGG
Source organism: Actinomycetota bacterium (assembly GCA_009700715.1). GTDB lineage: Bacteria > Actinomycetota > Actinomycetes > Nanopelagicales > Nanopelagicaceae > Planktophila. Next base: position 16,214 of record WLLM01000003.1, on the reverse strand, counting down.
TCCTAGAACCCGTTGAGTTCGATCTAGTGCGATTGATCGAACGTTGTATTGACGATGTACGTGCCAACGCACAAGAGCACCCAATTTCAATCGATATTGACCACGAGACAGAACAAGTAATGGTTAAGGCTGATATTCGAAGAGTCGAGCGAATCATGCGCAATTTGCTCTCAAATGCTTTAGATCATGCCGATGAAAAGCCAATTTTGGTTTCTGTGGTTGCAACAGATTCGGAAGTAGGTGTTGGAGTTCGAGATTATGGATCAGGAATTGATCCGGCATCACTTTCTCGAGTCTTCGATCGTTTTTGGCGCGCTGACCCTTCACGTGCACGCGTACGTGGCGGCACGGGCCTTGGCTTATCTATCGCTCTGGAAGATGCACGCCTTCATAATGGCGAACTAGATGCGTGGGGAGCACCTGGACATGGTGCACATTTTGTTCTGACCCTACCTATTAACGCCGGGAATCAAATTTCGGGCCGTCCGATTAAACCCCAGCCCAAGGATTATCCTCAATCGAATTAGCAATACGATTTCTTCTTGAACTTTTCAAGAGAATTACCCGATGTTTTCATTATCAGAAATTCTCTTTCCTTCGCGTTGTATTGGCTGTTCCAGTTTAGGCATTTCTATCTGTTCTGCTTGCCGATTGAACTGGCACCCACATATCTATAAACGTGAAATTCTCGTTCTTGGTAGTACCTTTCCGGTCTTGTCAGCGGTTCAATACTCGCCAATTGCCTCGAGAGTTTTACTCAGTGCTAAAGAATCGCAAATTTTTGCAGCGGATTTGCTAATTTCAAAAGGCCTGAAACATTCTTTGCAATACTTTATAAACCATTACGGATCAGGAACTTTGATTTCGGTACCTTCAAGAAAATCGGCAACCCGAAAGAGAGGCAGGGATTTCTTAAAAGAGATAACATCTAGTTTGGCTACTGAAATGAAACTTCCCGCAGCATTCCCACTTTCACATCGCCGCAAAGTTAGGGATCAATCTCAGTTAAATATCGAAGAACGTTCACAGAATATTTCGGGGGCTTTCGAAGTTTCTACTCAGTTTGCAGCCCGGAATTCTCAAGGGAATATCGCCCCCAAATTAATTGTTATTGATGATCTGATAACCACGGGGGCGACCCTGACAGAGGCCATCCGGGCCTTGCGTACCGCAGGATTTACCGTGCTTGGCGCGGTAACTAGTTGTACGGCTAAACCCCTACGATAAGGGGGCTAGATTTGATGGAAAATGAAGGAAAGGGTCGTGAATGGCAAAGATTATTGACCGAATCATGCGCGCCGGAGAAGGAAAGATCCTTCGCGAGCTAAGCAAGATCGTCGATCAAGTAAACGCCTTCGAACCTTCTATCGTCGCTCTCTCTGATGAAGCCCTTCGTGCGAAGACTGCCGAATTTAAGTCGCGTTTGGCATCAGGATCCACACTCGATGATTTATTGCCTGAAGCATTCGCCGTTGTGCGTGAAGCGGCAAAACGAACATTAGGTCAACGCCACTATGACGTTCAGTTAATGGGTGGCGCTGCGCTGCATCGCGGAAATATCGCGGAAATGCGCACCGGTGAAGGTAAAACTCTCGTTGCAACTCTTCCATCGTATTTAAATGCGCTTGCTGGTCGTGGCGTGCATGTTGTTACCGTTAACGATTATCTAGCCGAACGCGATAGCGAATGGATGGGACGTATCCATCGCTTCCTAGGTTTATCAGTTGGAGTAATCGTAAATAGCATGACTCCTGCCGAACGTCGTGCGGCATATAACTCAGATATTACTTACGGAACCAATAACGAATTTGGATTTGATTACTTACGCGACAACATGGCTTGGTCACTTGATGACTGTGTTCAGCGCGATCACTTCTTCGCGGTAGTCGATGAAGTTGACTCAATTTTGATCGACGAAGCTCGTACACCTTTGATCATTAGCGGACCAGCGGATAAGGCCACTAAGTGGTACGTAGAATTTGCAAATATCGCCGACAAATTACAGCGCGATACTCACTATGAAGTAGATGAGAAGAAGAAGACCATCGGCATTCTCGAAGATGGCGTTACCAAGGTAGAAGAACTTCTTAAGATTGAAAACCTCTACGAAGCAGCGAACACAACGCTTATTGGCTATCTCAATAACTCAGTTCGCGCTAAAGAGCTATTTAAGCGCGATAAAGATTATGTAGTCATGAACGGTGAGCTTTTGATTGTTGACGAGCACACCGGGCGCATGTTGGCTGGACGTCGTTACAGCGAAGGTCTGCACCAGGCTCTGGAAGCGAAAGAACGCATTGATATCAAGGATGAAAACCAGACCTTGGCAACTATTACCTTGCAGAACTATTTCCGACTCTACGAAACTATTTCGGGTATGACTGGTACTGCGATGACTGAGGCATCTGAATTTCATCAAATCTATAAGCTCGGTGTAGTTCCAATCCCAACAAATCGTCCAATGCAGCGAATTGATCAAGCGGATTTGGTTTACAAGACCGAACTCGGAAAGTTCATCGCCGTTACTCAAGATATTGTAGAACGCCATCGCAAAGGCCAACCGGTTCTTGTCGGAACTGTTTCTGTTGAAAAATCAGAAGAGCTTTCGGCGCTACTAAAGAAGTCCGGAATTCCTCACGAAGTTCTTAATGCAAAGCACCACGAGCGCGAAGCATCAATCATTGCGCGTGCAGGTGTGCGCGGTGCTGTGACCGTTGCAACCAATATGGCCGGTCGCGGTACCGACATCATGCTCGGTGGAAACCCAGAATTTATGGCTGACTTCGAACTTCAGCGTCGCGGATTATCTCCAGTGGATAACCCAACCGAATACGAAGCAGCATGGCCAGAAGAAATTGCAAAGCAGAAGGCTGCTGTAGCAATGGGGCATGAAGAAGTTATTTCACTTGGCGGTCTCTACGTTCTTGGTACTGAACGCCACGAATCACGTCGTATCGATAACCAGTTGCGCGGTCGTTCTGGTCGCCAAGGAGATCCTGGCGAATCTCGTTTCTATCTTTCCCTCCAAGACGAACTAATGCGTCGCTTTAACTCAGCACTTGTTGAACGATTCTTATCTGCAGCAGGGCTACCTGATGATGCGCCAATCGAATCCAAGATGGTCAGTAACGCGATTCGTTCAGCGCAGACTCAGGTGGAAGCGCAGAACTTTGAAATCCGAAAGAACGTTCTTAAATATGACGATGTCATGAACCGCCAGCGCGAAGTCATTTATGGCGAGCGACGTCTAGTTCTTGAAGGTGAAGATATTTCAAAGCAGGTACAGACATTCTTGGCCGATACCTTGGTTGCCTATGTAAACGCTGAAACCGCTGAAGGATTTGGCGAAGATTGGGATCTCGATCGCCTCTGGCAAGCACTGAAATTGATCTATCCAATTGGTTTCACACCTGAAGAACTCGTTGCCAAGGTGGGTTCTCGTGCAGCAATTGACGCTGATTACCTAGCAAATGAAATTCTCGAAGATGCCACAGCGGCGTATGAAAAGCGCCAATCCGAACTTGGAGAAAACGTTCTGCGCGAACTTGAGCGAAAGGTATTGCTCTCAGTACTAGATCGCAAGTGGCGCGAACATCTTTACGAGATGGATTATCTGCAAGAAGGAATCGGCCTTCGCGCTATGGCGCAACGTGATCCACTTGTCGAATACCAGCGTGAAGGTTACGAACTCTTCTCTGCCATGATGGATGGAATCAAAGAAGAGCTAGCGAGCCTTGTATTTAACGTTCAAGTAACTGTTGAAGGCGATGGTAGCGAAGTTAAAGCCGCCGGAATCTCTGAGAAGCCAACCGATACTGCTGCACTTCAGTACACCGCAGCAGACGAATCTGGAGTTTCTACCAAGGGCGAGATTTCACGCAATGCGCAATGCCCTTGCGGATCTGGCAAGAAATTTAAACGCTGCCACGGCGCTGCTTAAAGTAAACGAAGCTCGGTACATAACCAACGCTTATCAACGCCCTCAAAGCGGATAACCATTGCGCGTAAACGATCCCCGTACCTAACGGTTACCGTAGATTCACAAATGCCATCTAGCGGTTCACTTTGATGAATCGTTCTTATTCTGCCGATCTCTTTCTGGCTTCCCACTTGCTTAAGAAGCTGCATATAAATATGGCGATGACAGCGGGAAATTAACTGTGCAGGTTGGCGACGTCCGGCCCAAATCTCAACGACGCTAACTGCAAATTTCATGGTCCAAGTATGTAGTTCGGGAAGTTCTTCGGCAGATGTTGGCATCGGTTCAAAGCCGGGCTCGTACTCTTCTCCAAAATTTGTTGGTACCAAATAAAGTTTGGCGCGCTGTTCAGGCAAAGGTTCAAACTTTCGCTTTTCAGCGAGTTCAGCCAGTGAGTAAAGATCTAGTTGAGGATGGGTCCAAAGCGCTGGATCTTCGCTACTGGAAATCAAACGGAGTTCGCGCTTCTGGCTAAAAAATTCTTGTTGTGTTGTCATGTGGGCACAATTGCTGCAGCCGGCGATGAATTCACCCTTAGAAAGTATGAAGTTTCCTCATCCGAAAGTACGACTGTGGATAAAGATTCGTTGAATGTCAGGCGATGGCATTTAGTACGCAACTATGAATACACAGAAGAAGGCGGCACAGACTCGATTTATAGTAGCGATCTCACTTTTTGCAGCAGCGATTATTTCGGCACTTGCCTTAACGGCGCTCGGCAATCGCACAGATTCGTTCTGGATTGCAAATAAATCACTTGCGCCTGGAACCGAAATAACTGAAAGCGATATCTCGCTAACGAAAGTTGCTCTTGGGGATAGAACCTCCAAATATATTTCGAGCCAAACCCAATTAGTTGGTAGCTATTTGATCAGAGCCCAGAACGAAGGTGAGCTGATTTCCATAAACGAAGTTAGTGATCTCCCGCCAACAAAACGCGCACAACAGGTTCCTATCGCCGTTCGAAGCGCTGATTTACCGGTGGATATTTCCATTGGAGAAGCGGTAAATATCTATTGGGTCCCAGAGTCAACAATGGGTGGAGTTCAGATAGGAATACCTGAAGTAGTTGTAGTGGGCGCATATATCCGATCCATCGATCGTAAATCAGCAAATTTCTCATCCGAAGTGGCTCTAACAATTTCGCTGTTCGATTCCCAAATAATCGAACTATTAAATTCAACCGTTAGCGGTCGACTGGTAATTGTTCGAGCGATGGCTTAGCCCATGGATATTCTCGAACCTCCGAATGTAATCACCGCTATTTCGGATCCCGAATTTGAAGGGTTGGTTTCTAGTGCGCTTTTTAGCCAGGGTTGGAGCGTTGTTTCTCGCGCATTAGATTTCTCAGAACTCCAAATGGCTTTGAAAAATCAGCAAAATCAAAAAATACTTGTGATCTTTTCTACAGATTTACCAGGCGCCAATAAGAGTGATTTAGCGGAAATCGCCAAGGAAGAAGTATTGGTTTTTGGATTTGCTGATGAGGCCGAAAGTGATCGCGGTTTTGCAAATATCTTTCCCCGTCCGAAGTCTCCTGAGGAGTTGTTATCAGTCATTCTGGAAAATATCCGCGCAGCTAGCGGCAGAGCGCCGCTAATTCATGCTCCATTAGACCTTCGGGCCCGTGTGATCGCAGTAGGAGGCGTTCGCCATTCAACCGGCAATACGACCTTTGCAATTAATCTCTCGCAAGAGTTCGCCCTCATGGGTTTTAAAACACTTCTTATAGACGCCAACTTTCCGGCGCCTGCGATAGCCACGCTTCTGGATATTCGCCATCTGGCGCGAGAAGCGACGTGGATAGAAATCGCTCCCAACTTATCAGCGCTGGAGTTGACTCAAGAAAAGATGAAAACTTTCGATCAATTAGTTAATGAGGCTGGCAATTACTTTGATCAGATCATTATCGACCTTGGTTCGGTAACTTATCTAGCCAGTGATTTATCAGATCGACGGTGGAGTTCTGTTATGAAGATCTGGGCTAGTCGAAACGCTGCGGACTTCTGTGTGATTTCAAATTCCGAGCTTTTAACTCAGAAATGTTCTGACGACTTTATGCAGAGCGCAAGCAAGCTCTCGCCTCGTACAAAAATTCACCACATCAAGACTCTTTCACCCATCAAAGAGAGTAAAAAACTTGAAATATTAGAAAAATCCTTCGCTGATTCAGGTTCAAATTGGAGCCTCCCATGGGATCAACGCGCTTGCCAAGCCGCAATTGCTGAGCGATCTACTCTGGTCCAAGTTAGCGAACGCGGGGCGTTACGGAGAGAAATTCTTACTATCGCACAGGCGTTAGGCGGCAAATCGCGCAAGTAAATCTTTTCGGCAATCTCTTATACCCTTGGCTTTATGCGCGGATATTTGCCAGTCACTGTCGATGAGATAGCTTCATTTTTGGCTAATCAATCGATGGAATGCGGCCCTTTGTACGCGCCAACCATAAAATTCTTAACAGCTAATAGTGAAATGGATGAAGAAGAGGGCGAATATCTCCTATCCATGTTGGCCGCCGATGAAGCCCTCGAAATGCGTGAAGATAGCGATCGCTTGGGATTTATTCTGGCGCTAGAAGTAACAGACCAAGAAATTTCTGAACATGGTGAAAACTTTGTGCTTTTGAAAGAGGCTGCAAAGTGGGAGAGCGTGCAATGTGCGTTTTCAGTCTCTCCTGATGGCGAAGAATTAACATGGTTTGCAACTCAGGAAATTTCGCTTGCGCTTGATCAGTGGCTTAAAGGGATTTAAACGATGGCTAAGCTCAAAGAGTTATTACGTGATCGCAGTTCGTTATCAGATGAACAAATACGAAGAATTCGCGAATTAACCGCCGATTGGCAACTTTTAGCAGATCTTTCTTTCGCAGATTTAATTCTCTGGGTTCCGCTACGTAAAGATTTTAAATCTTGGCCTTCCGGCTATGTGGCAGTTGCCCATATTCGCCCAACAACTGCCGCAACTGTTTTTATGCAAGATTTAATCGGTGAAGAAATCACCTGGGGCGCGCGTCCTCGTATCGATCAGGCGCTATCTGGAGCAGAGATTATTCGTGATGCTGAACCAGAAAAATTTGGTGATATTTACATTAAGGAAGAAACAATTCCGGTAATTCTCGATGAACAAGTAATCGCGGTGATTTCACGCCATCGAAATGCTGAATTAATGCGTCAACCAAGTCGCTTGGAATTAAATTATCGCGAAGTAGCGCATAACGTATATCGAATGGTTGCCGAGGGTACTTTTCCATATACCGAGCACAGTGAAAACTTTGATCCTGCAGTTCGAGTCGGCGATGGGTTAATTCGCCTAGATATCAATGGCGCAATTATTTATGCCAGCCCAAATGCTAAATCTGCCTTTAGCCGCATGGGATGGTCCGGAGAACTTGAAGGAAATAATTTAGGTGAAGTGGCCCGAAGCGTTTCTTTGGTGAAACTAGATGCCCATGAAGAAGCGCTAGAAGTTGGTTTGAGCGGAAAAGCTCTGCGACGAGTGGAAATTGAAAATAGTGGTGGCACGGTAGATCTATTAGCGCTGCCGCTACTAGCAGGCGGCGATCGCATCGGCGCAATCGTTTTGCTACAAAATGTGACAGAACTCCGCCGACGCGAACGCGAGCTGGTTACAAAAGATGCCACTATTCGCGAGATTCACCATCGAGTTAAGAACAATCTACAGACGGTCTCTGCGCTATTGCGCCTGCAATCACGCCGCATCGAAGACCCTGCCGCCAGCGCAGCGCTTAACGAAGCAGTGCGCCGCATCGCCTCAATTGCACTGGTTCATGAAACGCTTTCCAGTAGCGCCGAAGCTTCAGTTGCCTTCGATGATGTTTTAAGCAGATTGGTATCGCACGCTTTGGATTTGAGTCCACGAATGGGGGAGTTGCAGATATCCCGTAACGGTGAACTCGGCGCTTTAGATCCGCGTATTGCAACTCCGCTCTCGCTAGTTGTTACGGAGTTAATCCATAACGCTTTGGAACACGGGCTCGCTGAATCAGGAAATCATTTGACTATAAGTGTCTCGCGAAATGAAGGTGATGCGCAGATAACCATTTTTGACGATGGCATCGGATTGCCTGAAGGTTTCTCATTGGCGCAATCATCAAATCTTGGCTTGCAAATTGTGCGCACATTAACCGAGAACGAATTGCGCGGAAATATTGATCTGGTCAGAACCCCATCAGGAACAGAAGCGCGTCTAACTTTTCCGGTCTAATAGCCAGAAATTAATTGGAGTTGTTCTGCTCCATCATGCGAGCACGATTACGAGCAGCGCGACGCTTAAGAGCGCGACGTTCATCTTCAGAAAGTCCACCCCATACTCCGGCATCTTGTCCGCTTTCTAGCGCCCAAGCCAAGCAAGCATCTTTAACAACACAGCGGTTGCAGACTTTCTTTGCCTCTTCGATTTGGGTTAGCGCTGGACCGGTATTTCCAACTGGGAAGAAGAGCTCTGGATCTTCATCGCGGCACGCTGATTGATGTCGCCAATCCATGGTTCAACTCCTTTAGATAATGAACTTAAATTTAAGACGCGACAAGATCTAAATCATTCCGCGTAAGTAGGTAATTCTCCCTGTTACTTGGTTGATAAACAAGGATGAAAGGAAAGAGATTTCATAAAGTAGAGGTGATTTAGGTCGCGTGCCCCCGACAGGAATCGAACCTGTGCACCCGCCTCCGGAGGGCGGTGCTCTATCCCCTGAGCTACGGGGGCGCAGGTAGGTCAAGGTTACCTAACTGAGCAGGATTGGCCATCACCTGAAAGAATGCGCGCTATGGAAAAGGCATATTTTGCAACAGGCTGTTTCTGGGGAGCCGAACGGCGATTCTGGAAGATTGATGGAGTTGTTAATACCAGCGTTGGATACATGGGTGGAACAACTGCAAATCCAAGCTATGAAGAAGTTTGCACAGGTTCTACTGGCCATGCCGAAATGGTTTGCGTTGAATTTGATCAGAAGATCGTTTCTTATCGCCGATTACTTGAAGAATTTTGGACGATGCATGATCCAACTTCACTAAATGCCCAAGGTGGCGATATCGGTACTCAATATCGAAGCGCAATTTACACAACCACCGCAGCACAGATGGAAGAAGCGCTCGCAACCAGGGATCTCTACCAAAGCGCCTTAACTGCCGATGGCATCGGCCCCATCGTTACTGAATTATTGGATGCAACTGGCGTCACCTACTTCTTGGCTGAGGAATACCATCAGAAATATTTAGCCAAGAATCCAAATGGATATGACTGCCATTCCAGCACTGGCACCGCGTTTCCACGGGGAGCAATCATCTAATGGCTAAGAAAGTAGAAGTGAACGAGGCTGAGTTAAAAGCCAAACTAGATCCATTGTCTTATGAAGTCCTACGTAACGGTGCAACCGAGCGTCCATTCACTGGTGAATACACCGATTCCGAAACGGTTGGAATTTATCGCTGTAAAGCCTGTAGCGCCGAACTTTTTCGCTCGGAAACAAAGTTTCATTCCGGTTGCGGTTGGCCATCTTTCTATGCCCCAACTGCAAATGACGCGGTTACATTGATTGAAGACCGTTCGCTCGCACCACGGATTCGCACCGAAGTTCGTTGCGCATCATGTGATTCACATTTGGGTCATGTATTTGAAGGTGAAGGTTACGATGTTCCGACAGATCAACGTTGGTGCATTAACTCGGTATCGATGATTTTAGAGGCGAAGTAATTTCACTTCTCTAAAGCTCTCCAGCAATACCAAGCAACCACGCTGCGATAGGGACTAAATTTCCCGCCCTTTATTTCCAACTCTGCAGGAGTTATCTCTTCCTTTAACTTATAGATCTTCTCGTAGCCGCGCCTGACTCCGAGATCGCCCGTTGGCCAAATATTTAGCCGTCCTAATTGATGCATCATGAACATATCCACGGTCCATGGCCCGATGCCCCAAAGTGAAGTTAGCTGCGAAGCGATCTCGCTATCGCTTTCAATCTTATGAAGATCGTTGATGGGGATTCGATTTGAATGTGCAGCATCGGCCAGCCCTTGGATCGTCTTAAATTTCGCGCCTGATACCCCGGCGGCTCGCATCTGAACTTCGCTTATCTTCAGAATTTTCTTGGGCGTTATCTCGCCTTTTGCTAAGTCAACTATTCGGGCATGGATAGTGTCTGCGGCTTTAACGGCAAGTTGTTGAGAAATTACAGATTCCACTAGCGATTCAAAATGTGTAACCGGTTTGGGATTTCGACCGATCGTGCATAACGGGTGGGCATCGATAACTTTGGCCAATCGTTTATCTCGTGTAGAAAGATCATCGACGGCAGCGCGCATCACCTGTTCAGTAATTAGCGGCTTGGCCTTTTTCACTTGCAGTGCTCCAATTTTCGGTAAAGGGCTATGCGCAGGGTATCTCTGAGCACGCTCAGCCCTTGCAACTTGCAGGTTCTTTGCCGTACTTTTACATTTCTTGCAGTTTATTTGCAGTCCTTGCAGATAGCGCTTTTAGGTGGAAAGGGGGCAGTCGTGGCCGGAATTAAAGAGATCGCTGAAGAAGCTGGCGTATCGACGGCGACTGTTTCGCGCGCACTTCGCGGCTTCCACCATGTAAACGATGCAACCCGCGCCAAAATTATGGCGGCTGCGGAGAAACTTAACTATCCGTTGGCTCCAACTTCAAAGCGCACTCCGATTGGCCGGACAAATAGCATCGGCATCGTCGCTCCATTTATTTCACGTTGGTATTTTGCACAAGTAATTAGCGGTGCAGAACAAGCGCTTCGGGAAGCTGGCTTTGATTTACTGCTCTACAACTTTAGCCAGATGAAGGGCCGCGAACGCCTCTTTCAGCATCAGCTTCTGAAGGGCCGCGTTGATGCGCTGATTGTTATCAGCCTTCCGCCAACTGAAGAAGAGTTCGATTCGATGCTAAATCTAGGTATTCCAGTTTCACTTGTAGGTATGCATCATAAGAACTGCTCGAGCGTTGCCATTGATGATGTTGCAGCAGCTCGCACTGCAACACAACATTTAGTAAATCAAGGCCATAAAAAAATTGGCTTAATGTCTGGCCACCCCGATGATCCATTTAATTTCAGCGTTCCGCAGGATCGCCGTAAAGGATTTATGCAAGCGCTTCGAGAAAGCGGACTCGAATGGGTTCCATCGCGCGAAGTACATGGCGATTTCACAATGAATACTGCTTCCCGCGCTATGGATGATCTCCTCGCCCGCCCTAATCGCCCCACTGCAATTTTCTGCGAATCAGATGAGATGGCTTTCGGCGCAATGCAGGCAGCGCGTCGCCACGGCTTAAAAGTTCCAGATGATATTTCGATAATTGGATTCGATGGCCATGAGATGTCCGAATACACAGATTTAACAACTATCGAACAACCCGTGCAGTTGATGGGTGAGATGGCAGCGTGGTCGATTATGGAACGCTTACGTAAACCAAATGCTGAGCCGCATTCACTCGTGCTGCCAACGACTTTGGTAGTCAGAAACTCAACGCGCCGCCTTTCGCCAAACGAGGCATAACTGGCATACTCGCGCATATGAGCGATCGTCAGATTTCAGTTCCGTCTCTTGCAGAGCTTCAAACGCACCGAAGTGAGAAATGGCGCGCCTTCCCGCACGAAATACTTCCCTTGCCAGTTGCCGAAATGGATTTTCCGGTCGCCGAGCCAATTCGTGAGGTAATTCTGCAGATGGTTAATAAGTCAGACCTTGGTTATCTCGGATCGATTCCAGAGATGGGAACCGCATTTGCAGGGTTCGCTAAGCGCCGCTGGCACTGGGACGTTGAACCGAATTATGTTCGTATCGCAACCGATGTCGGCGTTGCCGTGGTTGAAGTACTTCGCGTATTCGCACAACCCGGCGAGAAGGTACTAATTAGTTCTCCGGTTTATCAAAATTTCTATACCTGGATTCGCGAAACCAAAGTGGAGATGATCGACGTTCCATTTAAAACAGATTCAAAGGCGAGCGATGGCACCGGGTGGAGCCATGACTGGGATGGGATCGAAAAGGCATATCAAAGTGGAATTAAAGTTCATCTCCTTTGTAGCCCACACAATCCGCTCGGCAAGGTTTACACCAAAGAAGATTTACAGCGCATAACCGCGCTTGCCAAGAAAAATAATGTAATTGTTATTTCAGATGAAATTCATGCTCCACTTACCTTCAAGGAATCCCAGTTCATCCCATTTCTTTCACTTGGTGCAGATGCTGCCGAAGTCGGTATTTGCGTCACTGCAGCAAGCAAGGGCTGGAATATTGCTGGCTTAAAGTGCGCAATCATCGTTTCGCAGAGCGAGAAGATGCATGAGCAGCTAAATAACTTAGCTCCCGCCATGCACTACCGCGCATCTTTACTGGGCGCCTTCGCCACTGTCGCGGCTTTTGAAAGCGGTGATATCTGGCTCGACTCCGCTCTTGAATTACTTGATCAGAACCGGAAACTCGTAGCCAATTTAGTTTCATCTCGTATTCCTGCAATTGGCTACAACCTTCCACATTGCTCATATCTTGCTTGGTTAGATTTAAGTCAACTAAACCTTGGAGATGATCCATGCGCAGCGCTAGTCGAACGCGCCAAGGTGGCTTTTAATCCGGGGCACATTTATGGCGCTCTTGGAAAAGATTATGCTCGCCTTAACTTTGCAACTAGCCCTGCGATTATTACCGAAGCATTCGATCGCATCGCTAGCGTTCTTTAATTTATATATGACAACCGATAAGAAGTATGACGCCATTGTTGTCGGTGGGGGACATAACGGATTAGTCGCAGCTACCTATTTAGCTAAATCAGGCAAAAGCGTCTTACTTCTCGAGGGTGCAGCTGAACTCGGTGGCGCGACAACAAGCGTTCGTCCATTTCCTGAATATGACGCTCGCTTATCTAGATATTCCTATTTAGTTTCGCTACTTCCCGATCAAATCGTGGCAGATCTCGGAATCAACTTTAAAACGCTCGAGCGTTCGATCGCTTCTTATACGCCTTACGCGAAAGGCGGTAAAGATGCGGGACTATTGATTTCACAGAATTGGGATGAACGCACTGCTGTAAATTTTCAAGAGTTAACTGGCAGCGCAGTAGAAGGTGCGGCTTGGCAAAAGTTCTATAACGAAATCGCGGATCTTGCGGTGCGAATTGCTCCATCGATGCTTCAGCCACTTAAGACATCGGCAGAACTCAAGTCTGAGATTGGGCTGGATAACACTTGGAATTATTTGATGGAACGTCCAATCGGAGAAGTAATTCAAGAAAGATTTAGTGACGACATTGTGCGCGGAGTTGTTTTAACCGATGCGCTAATCGGAACTTTTGTATCTGCCCAAGACCTCCAAGCAAATCGCTGTTTCTTGTATCACTTAATCGGAAATGGCAGCGGTCAGTGGCGCGTTCCGCAAGGCGGAATGGGAGCGCTGGTAATCGAGTTAAATCGTGTGGCAACATCACACGGGGTTGAAATTAAATTGAATTCACGGGTAACTGGAATCGAATCTGATCAAATTGGAGTAGCTGTTACCACTTCATCTGGTCAAAAATATGTTGCTAAGGATCTTTTATTCGCAGGTGCACCACAAACGCTCGCCAAACTTCGTGGTCTTCCAGCACCCGAATCTCTTGAAGGTTCACAGATGAAGATAAATATGTTGCTTTCTAGGCTACCGAAACTGAAATCTGGAATTGATCCTAAGTTGGCATTTGCCGGAACCTTTCATATCAATGAAAGTTATAGCCAACTCGATAACGCTTATAAAACCGCTAACGAAGGTGGGATTCCAAGTGATCTTCCACTGGAAATGTATTGCCACACCTTGACCGATCCGACAATTCTTTCGCCCGAGTTAAGTCAAAAAGGTTTTCACACACTTACGCTCTTTGGTTTGCACACTCCGGCTGCGCTCTTTGATAATGATCCCGAAGGCGCTAAGAACGCTGCTAAGAAAGCAGCTATTGAAAGTCTCAATCAGTATTTAGAAGAGCCAATTGAATCTGTTTTGGCGGTCTGTAACGATGGTTCGCTTGCAATTGAGGCGAAGTCGCCGCTTGATTTAGAGACCGACCTAGGGCTTCCTCGCGGAAATATCTTCCATCGCGATTTAGATTTCCCATTTATAGATGGGACCGAGCCAACGGAACTTAAGTGGGGCTCAGAAACTTCAGATAAACACATCTTTCTCGCCGGCGCAGGTGCACGACGTGGCGGTGGCGTGAGCGGTATCGCGGGACATAATGCTGCGATGGCAGCGCTGGCTAACGATTAGGCTTAGCTCATGACTTCAGATAAGAGCCTAAGCCCAGAGACTATTGCGGTTACCGCAGGACGTCCGCCATTTGGTCCAGATAGCGCACTAAATCCACCGATCTCACTTAACTCAACTTTTGTTGCAGGCGGTGCAGTTGGATACGGTCGTTACGGAAATGAAACTTGGCTAGCGCTAGAAGAAGCTATCAGCGCACTCGAAGGCGGAAAAACTCTTACCTACTCTTCCGGAATGGCAGCAGTGACGGCGGTATTTTCGACACTTCCAGTTGGCGCAAAAGTTGTTGCATCAAACCAAGGCTATTCCGGAGTAATGACCTTGCTAGGTAATTACTCCGCTGCAAATCGACTACAAGTAGCTTTTGTTTCGATCACTGATACTGATCAGGTTATTAAAGAACTTTCAGGAGCAACGCTGCTTTGGATTGAATCTCCAACAAATCCAGGGCTAGAAGTTGCCGATCTACCGGCGCTGATTAAAGCCGCGAAAGCCAGTGGTGTAACAGTTGCAGTAGATAACACCTTTGCTACGGCGCTTAACCAAAAACCATTGGCGTTGGGTGCCGATATCGTCATGAATTCAGTTACTAAATATTTAGCAGGCCACAGCGATGTTGTACTTGGATCACTTAGCACTTCAGACCCTGTTCACTTCAAAACGCTAGAAGATGCGCGCAAGTTCAACGGTTCTATCCCAGGACCATTCGAAGCGTTCTTGGCGTTGCGTGGAATCCGCACTTTCCCACTGCGCTTTCAGAAATCTTCTGAGACAGCTCTAGAACTTGCCAAACGACTAAGCGCCCACCCACTTGTCACACGCGTTCGCTATCCAGGTTTGCCAACGGATTCTGAACACGAAAAAGCCAAGGCTTTTATGAAAGGTTTCGGCGCTATCGTCTCTTTTGAATATGCAGGAGATGGCGCACAGACCGATAAGGTTTGTGAATCTTCAAAGATAGTTACTTATGCGACAAGCCTTGGGGGAGTTGAATCTCTTTGGGAGCGCCGCCGCCGCTGGCCGATCGAAAGCCAGAGCGTGCCAGAGTCGCTTATTCGCTTATCCGTAGGTTGTGAAAATGTTGACGACCTATGGGCCGATATCGATGCGGCGTTGCACGCTGCTAAATAGAGAAAAACTTAAGTAAAGAGAGTATTTTTAACTCATGAAGATCTTCCGCAGAGTATTGGCAATATTTGCCGTGCTTGCCGTCTCATTTCGCGCGGTTGGAAGTTTCTTATCGTGGGCGCAACGACAAGATGATGCTCCGGCAGATGCTTGGATTGACGAAGATGAAGATGAATTTGAGGATGCATAAGTGACCCAAGCCGAATACGTTCCTGGCACATGCAACATAGGTGACGGGGAGGTAAGTCGCCGTCGCATGGTTGCGCTAATCGGTTTGATATTGACTTTATCTTCACTTGCTACTTCGATTACAAACGATGCTTCACGCCAAGCGCGTCTTGGTATTTTCATTCCCGCCTTGGTTATGAGCGTTGGCTGGGTTCAATCGCGTAAGAGATTCTGCCTGGCATACGGCTTTGCCGGAACATTTAACTTTGGAAAGTTAGGCGCAATTTCTCGCGTATCGGATCAAGAGGCACGCGCCGCAGATCGTAAAACTGCTGTAAAGATTTTCGCACAGAGCGCGCTATACGCAGGTTTAGTCACCGCTGCTGTTGTAGCGCTACCACTCTAAAACTTTCTAAGTAAATTTCGCAACCCCCTTTCCAATACTTTGATTTAGTGCCATTGTAGGTACACAGGTTATTCTTAGGGAGAGAATATGAAAATTGTTATTCATGCCCGCCATGCAGAACTAGCTAAAGATTTTCGTGAAATAGCAGAAGAGAAATTAGTAAGCATGGAGCGATTTAGCGTCGTCATAGATCGCGTGGAAGTTGAAATATTGCATGAACAGAATCCCCGTCAAGGAAAGCACTCGCACAGGGTTATCTTGACTTCACACGGCT
>WLLM01000029.1 GCA_009700715.1 Actinomycetota bacterium | reverse complement strand
GCACCAAAAATTCGCCATCTTTAACGGTGAGGTTTAACTTGTCGACTGCAGGTTTGGTTGTGCCTGGGTAGATACGTGTTGCGTTTTCGAATACAACAGATGCCATTTAAGGTATCTCCTTCTCCGGGCAGGTACGTGCCCGACGGTCCGAGGATGAAGGTGCTAGCCGGTTGGCTAGGCTCGCAAAGGATATGCCACGCGTGGGAGATAAGGGAAGAGGCGCAGAAAATAGCCACCTACGCGTTAGAAGCCTTAGAATTGCCCCACCATGGATCCTTACCCGATCGGTTCTTTACTCGGCGATCTAGCCACCGTAGCCGGCCTAATTCTGCTCGGTGCGCTCTTTGTAGCAGCTGAAATCGCCCTCATCTCACTTCGCGATAGCCAAGTCCGCCAACTCTCAAGTAGAGGTAAACGTGGAGCCAAGGTCGCGCATCTTGCAACCAATCCAAATCGTTTTCTTGCCGCTGCCCAAGTTGGCGTAACTGTCTGCGGATTCTTATCTGCCGCACTTGGCGCAGAAAAGCTCGGCGTTTACGTAATTCCAAAATTGATAGATCTAGGTCTTTCTGATGAAGCCGCTAGCGCAACTTCGCTTGTTGGTGTCACTTTAGTAATCGCATATTTCTCTCTGGTATTTGGTGAGCTTGTTCCGAAACGTTTAGCGCTATTTCGCACTGAAGAGATTTCGCTTTGGAGCGCTGGCGCGATCGATGTAACTGCCAAACTCTTCCGTCCAATAATCTGGCTGCTTTCACGTTCAACCGATGTTGTTGTACGAATCTTCGGAATCGATCCAAAAGAACAACGTAGTCAAATGTCGGAAGAAGAGTTACTTGATCTAGTAACTGGCCACGCCGCTTTGACCGCTGAAGAACGCGATATCGTCGAAGAAGTATTTAACGCATCCGAACGACAGGTACATGAAGTTATGGTGCCGCGCACCGAAGTGGATTTTATGGATGCCTCACTTACCGTTGGTAAGGCGATCGCGCTCGCAGTCGATCGTGCTCACTCTCGTTATCCAGTTGTTCGCGGATCTACCGATGAAGTAATTGGCTTTATACACGTACGCGATTTACTCGATACATCGCTAGTTAGCGCTGGCGGAAAGATTCAAGAATTAGTTCGTAACATTATGTTTCTGCCGGGCACCAAGGGAGTCTTGCCTGCCCTAACCGAGATGCGCAATCAGCGCCAACATTTAGCGATCGTCCTAGACGAATACGGCGGAACCGATGGAATTGTCACCCTCGAAGATCTCGTCGAATGCTTAATCGGTGATATTAAAGATGAATATGACACTGATGAGGCTGAGGTATCTATGGAGTCGCGCACGGGCGATTTCGAGGTAGATGGCCTAATTTCTATCGATGATTTACGCGAGGAAACCGGAATTGAAATCCCAGAAGGCCCATATGAAACGGCGAGCGGTTTTGTCATGCATTTCTTAGGAAGAATTCCCGTCGAACACGATGTAGTTGGGGTGAACGGGATTCGAATCACTGTTTTAACGATGGAAGGCAAGCGCGCTGGGCAGTTATTGATATCGCGTAACTAGCGATTCATGCGAGAATTACAACTATGACGCAGAAGAGAGTTCTATCGGGCATTCAGCCCACCAGTGACTCCTTTCACTTGGGCAACTACCTGGGCGCCCTGAAGCAATGGGTGGAGCTACAAAGTGGCAACGACGCTTTTTACTGCATCGTTGATCTTCATGCGCTGACCGGTGATATCGATCCTGCACTTCTGCGAAAGCGAACTCTCGCTTCAGCTGCACAATTAATCGCGCTCGGTATTTCACCAGAGAAATCAACGCTCTTTGTTCAGTCACACGTTGCTGAACACAATCAACTTGGTTGGATTATGGAATGCATCGCCGGATTCGGTGAAGCAAATCGCATGACACAGTTCAAAGATAAATCAGCTAAGGGCGGTGCTGATTCGGCGCGTGTAGGTTTGTTTACTTACCCGATGCTGCAAGCTGCAGATATCTTGCTTTATCAAGCGCATCAGGTGCCGGTTGGCGAAGATCAACGCCAGCACATCGAACTTACGCGCGATCTAGCAACACGTTTTAATTCGCGCTTCGGTGAAACTTTTAGAATTCCCGAAGGCTACATTCTTAAATCTGGCGCAAAGATATATGACCTGCAAGAGCCAACCAATAAGATGAGTAAATCTTCAGGCTCGGTCGCCGGTGTATTAGAAATTATGGATACCCCAGAGGCGAACACCAAGAAAATTAAGAGCGCAACCACCGATGCTGGTCGCGAAGTAACTTACGATGAGAAAGAAAAGCCGGGCATTAGCAACCTACTTACAATCCACTCTGCGCTTTCTGGAAAGTCGATTGCTGATCTCGAGAACGAATTTGCCGGAAAAGGCTATGGAGATTTCAAGGGCGCCGTCGCTGAAGTAGTTGTCGAATACCTGCGTCCAATTCGCGCACAGGCGTTAGAGCTTTTGCAAGATGAAGATCATCTCATCAAGGTTCTTCACGAAGGTGCTGATAAGGCGCGCCAAGTTGCCAGCGCAACAGTTGCTACAACTTACAAAAACCTAGGCTTGGTCCGCTAATGAAACTTCGCGCAGCGATTGCAATCTCAGCGATTGCGCTCTCTGTCTTTACCGCACCAACTGCATCAGCAGCAACAAATATCTGTATTGCATATGACACCGGTGGCCCAGGAGATCGTGCCTATAACGATGCAACTTTGGCTGGGGTTAAGAAAGCGCAGAACCAATACACCTTTACCTTTGAAGGCGTTGTAACCGATGGCACAAACGTTGATCGTGCTAAACGAATTCGCTCTCTCGCAACCAAGAGCTGTGCCACAGTCATTGCAGTCGGTGGCGAATACGCCAAAGTTATTGGACCACTCGCCATTGAATTTCCAAACACACAATTTGCAATTATTGGCGATGCCTCAATTGCCGCATTAAATGTCACTTCGATTACCTTTGCAGATACCGAAGCAGCATTCCTGGCGGGCTATAGCGCGGCGCTTTCAACCAAGAGCGGCAAGGTTGCAATGATTACAACGCCATCCAATGCAGATGGTTACGAAAATGGATTCCTATTAGGTGTTAATGCTGCTAAAAAGAACGTTCGTTCATTTGTTAAATACACTGCAACCGAATCTGCGGTATCCACTAAAGCTCTAATTACGCTCGGTATCGACGTTATCTATGACGCTACAACCGGTTCGGCTGATGGGCTATTCGAAGCGGTGGTTAAAGCAAATACTTCAAAGACTCGAAAGAAGAGCGCACAGGATGTAAGCGTCATTATTACTGAGCCTGATCTATATCTCACCGTTACTCCGACAACTTCAAAGTATTTGATCGCCTCTGTTGTTAAGCGCGTAGATATCGCGGTCTCTGCAATTATCGGTAAGGCGGTAAATAACAGCCAACTATCCGATGTACTCGATGCTAAAGCGGGAATCTATGGTCACCGCTATGGAATTGCAGATAAAGGAATCGAAATCGTAATTAAATCTAAGACCCTCGCTGCGCAATCTGCGGCGATAAATGCAGCAGCGAGTGCGGCTTATGCTCGTTAATTGGGAGTTGTTAAAGGAGCAGGCAACTGCTGCAATGAAACAGGCTTATGCACCGTATTCAAAGTTTCCGGTAGGCGTTGCCGCACTTGTCGATGATGGACGTATAGTCACTGGCTGCAACGTAGAAAACGCTAGTTATGGCCTTACTTTATGCGCGGAATGTGGATTGGTTTCATCACTGATTAACTCTGGCGGTGGTCGCTTAGTTGCGTTCACTTGCGTTGATATTTCTGGAAACCTGCTTATGCCGTGTGGTCGCTGCCGTCAGTTATTGCAAGAACACGGCGGATCAAAACTTCAATTAGCAACGGATGACGGCATAAAAACGCTCGCCGATCTTCTGCCGTGGGCATTTGGACCAGAAGAGATGGAAAAACGTCTTGACTAATAGCTCTGTCGAACCTTTTGCAGCGGTAGAAATAATCGCCGCCAAGCGTGACCGCAATGAACTCACCGATAAGCAGATCGATTGGACAGTCGATGCTTACACACGAGGAGTAATTGCTGACGAACAAATGTCGGCGCTGCTAATGGCAATTTTGCTTAACGGAATGAACTCACGCGAAATTTCGCGCTGGACTACGGCGATGATTAATTCGGGCGAGCGTATGAACTGGTCGATGCTCGATCGCCCAACCGCTGATAAGCATTCCACCGGTGGCGTCGGCGACAAGATCACTCTTCCACTTGCACCACTAGTCGCTGCCTGCGGGGGAGCGGTTCCACAACTTTCAGGTCGCGGACTTGGACATACTGGTGGCACGCTCGACAAACTCGAATCTATTCCGGGTTGGCGCGCCTCACTTTCTAATGAAGAGATGTTAAAAGTTCTGCAAGATACCGGCGCGGTAATTTGTGCAGCTGGTGCCGGTCTGGCACCAGCGGATAAAAAGCTTTATGCCCTTCGCGATGTAACTGCGACAGTCGAAGCGATTCCATTAATTGCCTCATCAATTATGTCTAAGAAGATTGCTGAAGGAACATCAGCACTGGTGCTTGATGTTAAGACTGGCAGCGGTGCCTTTATGAGTGATCCTAAGAAAGCGGCAGAACTTGCGCGCACCATGGTGCAACTCGGAATCGATGCTGGCGTAAAGACTCGTGCACTAGTTACTGCGATGGATGTTCCACTTGGTTTAACTGCCGGAAATGCCCTTGAAGTACGCGAATCTATTGAGGTTTTAGCTGGTGGCGGACCTGCCGATGTTGTTGAACTTACGATTTTATTAGCGCGCGAAATGATCGATGCCGCTGGAATCGTTGGTAAAGATCCAGCGGTTGCGTTGCAAGATGGTTCGGCGATGGATCACTGGCGCCGCATGATCTCTGCGCAAGGTGGAGACCCAAATGCGAAGTTGCCGGTTGCACGCGAACAACATGTAATCACTGCAAAAAATTCTGGAACTATGACCACAATGGATGCGATGAAGGTCGGCGTAAGCGCTTGGCGTTTAGGTGCCGGTCGTTCGAAGCAAGGTGAGAAAGTACAAGCTGGCGCTGGCATTGAGATGCACGCCAAGCCAGGTGACTATGTTCAAGCAGGTGCACCACTTTTAACTTTGCACACCGATGAACCAGCACGATTTGAACGCGCCCTGGAAATACTTGAAGGCGCGATTGCAATTGAAGAAGGTGGAACGGTAAATCGTCTGCCTCTAGTAGTCGAACGGATCGAAGGATGAGCACTCTAAATTCAATTCCAACCCCAGAACAGGTAAAGCGTCTACCAAAGGCTTTGCTCCACGATCACCTGGACGGCGGCCTTCGTCCCCAAACAATTATTGATATTGCTAAAGAAATTGGCCACGAACTCCCAAGTTACGATGCAACCGAATTAGCCGAATGGTTTCGCGCATCTTGTGATTCAGGTTCTCTAGTTCGCTATCTAGAAACCTTTGCTCACACTGTTGCAGTTATGCAACGGCCCGCGGACATTGTTCGTGTGGCACGTGAATGTGTAATCGATTTAGCCGAAGATGGCGTTGTCTATGCCGAAGTTCGAATGGCTCCAGAGTTGCTAACTGAAAAAGGCTTAACCCTTTCTCAAGCAATCGAATCGATCTTGCAAGGTTTCCAAGAAGGCGAACAAGAAGTTGCAAAGGGTGGCGGTAAAGCGCGCGCTGTTCTCCTTCTCTGCGGTATGCGCCAAAATAAACTCTCACAAGAAGTAGCGGAATTAGCAGTTAAATACCGCGATCGTGGCGTTGTTGGCTTCGATATTGCCGGCCCTGAAGATGGATTCCCACCAAGTGATCAGCTCGATACCTTCGAATATCTCCGCCGCGAAAATGCACATTTCACAATTCACGCAGGTGAGGCTTATGGACTTCCATCTATTTGGGAAGCGATTCAACTTTGTGGCGCCGAGCGCTTAGGCCACGGCGTGCGAATAATTGACGATATCGATTTAAATCACACACCAGCTCGCCTTGGAAAACTCGCTGCCTATGTTCGCGACCGCCGTATTCCTTTGGAGATGTGCCCATCATCGAATATTCAAACAGGTGCTGCGGCAAACTTTGCAGATCATCCAATTGGAGATCTAGCCAAGTTACGTTTCCGCGTTACGGTAAACACTGATAATCGATTGATGTCAGCGACATCGATGACGCGTGAGATGAACGAATTGGTAAAAGCCTTTAACTGGAGTTTCCTCGACCTGCAGCGCGTCACAATCAATGCGCTAAAGAGCGCCTTCATTCCCTTTGAAGAACGTCTGGCGATTATCGATGAGATCGTTAAGCCAGGTTTTGCCAAGATCTCTGCTGAATAACCCTTAAACCCCGATTGGGTGCCAGACCGTCTTTGCTTCCATAAATGCATAGATCCGGTTTGGAGTCTGTGCATCGTCAAAGCTATGGATGCGCTTTAAGTTTTCGGCGCCCGCTTCTTTGAGCCCAGCGCGCTTCTTCTTTTCGATACCTGAAATATCCATGCCATCGATATCCATATGTGATGCCGCCCAAGGAGCGAGTTCATCGTGAGAGCCAGTCAAGATATTTATAACGCCATGTGGCAAATCGCTGGTTGCCAATACTTCTGCAAAGGTCATTGCTGGAACAGCACTGGCACCAGGAACAAGTGCGATCACGGAATTTCCTGAGGTGATTACTGGCGCAATTGAGTCAATGAAAGCCAAGAAGTTATCACTTGGTGCAACCGCAATCACACCCTGTGGTTCTGGGATAGTGAAGTTGTAATAAGGGCCAGCTACAGGGTTTGTTGAGCCAAATGCCGCTGCCAACTTATCGCTCCAGCCCGCATACCAAACCCAGCGATCGATCGCATCGGTAAGTTGATCATGCGCCTTCTTTGGAGTTACGCCAGATGTTGCAGAGATTTCATTTGCGATTTGATCGGCGCGACCTTCGAGCATCTCGGCGATGCGATAAAGGATTTGACCGCGGTTGTAAGCAGTTGCCTTGGCCCAGCCAGGTTGTGCGGCGCGTGCGGCAACAACGGCATCACGTAAATCTTTACGAGATGCAAGCGCTGGATTTGCGATGAAGTTTCCTTTGGCATCACTTACTTCGTAGATGCGTCCAGATTCACTGCGCGGGAAGGCTCCATTGATGTAGAGCTTGTAAGTCTTCTTTACTTCAAGACGTGACATTTACTTTCCCTCCTTCAAATAAGAAGCAAGGCCATGTCTTCCGCCTTCGCGTCCCCAACCAGATTCTTTATATCCACCAAATGGTGAGGTTGGATCGAATTTATTAAAGGTATTTGCCCAGATGACGCCGGCACGAAGTTGTTGCGTGGCCCATAAAATTCGTGAACCCTTCTCACTCCAGACGCCGGCAGATAATCCGAATGGCGTGTTATTAGCCTTTTCGATCGCCTCTTGCGGGGTACGGAAGGTAAGGATTGAAAGTACTGGACCAAAGATTTCTTCACGTGCAATGCGGTGAGCTTGAGTTACACCGGTAAAGATAGTTGGTGCAAACCAATAACCTTTATCAGACAAGTTGCAGGATGGGCTCCAGCGTTCTGCACCTTCAGCGTCACCAGCAGCCGATAGTTCGTTAATTTTATTTAGCT
>WLLM01000028.1 GCA_009700715.1 Actinomycetota bacterium | reverse complement strand
GATGCTCGCTTCAGTATGTCCGCGGCGCTCATGTAATCCACCAGGTACTGAAACCAGCGGAAAAACGTGGCCGGGGCGAGCGAAATCAGTAGGTTTTGAATCTAGGTCGGCGAGGGCACGCAAAGTGTTTGCACGCTCTTGGGCAGGAATTCCAGTTGATCGTCCGGCAATAACGTCTACTGTGACAGTAAAAGCAGTTGTGTGGTTATCTTCATTGCGCTTAACCATTAGCGGCAACTTAAGACGTTTGGCTGTTTCTGGGGTAAGAACGCCGCAAATAACACCTGATGTGTAACGAACCATAAAGCCGATATTTTCTGCGTTGGCTTTTTCGGCTAGGAGAATTAAATCGCCTTCGTTTTCGCGGTTTTCGTCATCTGTGACGATGACAAATTTGCCGGACTTAAAATCAGCTAGAACTTTTTCGATTTGGGTCATTTACGGTCCTGTCCGCGTGCGATGAGTCTTTCAACGTACTTGGCTAAGACATCTACCTCAACATTGAGTAGATCTCCGATTACTTTCTTAGACAGATTGGTTTTTGCCAGTGTTTCAGGTATCAACCAGACCGAAACTAGATCTTGCGCATCATTTAGCTCGCCAACGGTTAGAGATACACCTTCAATACAGATCGATCCTTGGGCAACCACGTATTTCATTAAATGACCCGGAACCGAGATATCCATACGAGTCCACTGAGAATCAGCTGAGATAGCGGCAACTTTGGCAACACCATCAACGTGTCCTTGCACAATGTGGCCGCCTAAGCGGTCTGCTGTGCGAGTTGCGAGTTCTAGATTTACAGGTGAACCAACTGAAAGAGCGCCGGTAGAAGTTAAGTTAAGAGTCTGCACCATTACATCTACAGAAAATCCTGAATTATCAAATGCCACAACGGTAAGACAGACACCGTTAACGCTTACAGAATCGCCTTGTGCGATCTGCGCTGCGATATCTGCACTCTTAATGGTTAGTCGTGCACTGCTTTCGGCGCGATCAATTGATGCCACTTCGCCAACGGCTTGAATAAGTCCAGTAAACACTAGCGCCCACCTTCTAACGTGTTTTCGCTCTTTATCAGCGTTATCTTCAAATCTGCTCCAATTACCTCTACATCAGCAATTTCGAAATCTAAGCGGCTAGATATATTGGTGATTCCTAAGTCTGAAACCGAAGGCGTTCCTGAACCTAAAAATGTTGGCGCTTGAAATAGAACAATTTCATCGATTAAATCTTCGCGAAGCAGAGCGGTTCCAAAAGTTGGGCCGGATTCGATGAGTAGTTCGTTGAATCCGCGTTCTTTAGCGATTGCGATTAAGTCTTGAGCGCTACGTGAATTAACTAGCAAGGTTTCTGAATCTGCGTTAAGAATTTGAGATCCAGCAGCGATTTCTGTTTGGCCCATAACGATACGAACCGGGTTCTTGCCGACCCCTTTGCTCGTTAATAACGGGTTATCAGTTTGAACAGTCTTGGTGGATGTAACGATGGCATCTACCTGAGAACGCATAATGGCAACTTCTGCGCGAGCTAGTTCTCCAGTAATCCACTTTGAGCTGCCATCGCTTGCGGTGACTTTTCCATCCATGGTCGATGCGATCTTCCAGGTAATCCTTGGGCGATCTTTAGCAACTTTGGTTAGCCATGCGCGATTGGCAAAGGAAGCTTCATCGGCGGCAAATCCTGCAACAACTTCAATCCCTGCCGCACTTAACTTGCCTGCTCCCCCGGCTGCAATTGGATTGGGGTCGCTAACTGCATAAACAACTTTTGATATTCCAGCGCTAATTATCGCGTCCGTGCAAGGTGGAGTTTTTCCTTGATGGTTACATGGTTCAAGGGTTACGTAAATAATTGATCCCGCAGGAATTTCTTTCGCTGCATTTATCGCAACGACTTCGGCATGATCTGCACCTTGATGGAACCCTTCGCTAATTAATTCACCTGTGGCAGTGGTAATAACTGCGCCAACAATTGGATTAGGGAATGTTTTACCCAGACCAAGGCGAGCAAGTTCGATGGCGCGGGCCATCGCTGCTTCTGCGCTAAGTATCTGGTTCATCTTCAACACCCTTTAACGAGATTCGGATGTTGCATCTCGGGGTGGAAAAAGCGGTGGCAGCCGACGCACTAAACCCATATAAAGGGTGCGACAGCTACACGTTGATTTTCTCTCATCCGGACTTTAACCGTCGGTTCGGGAATTACACCCAATCCACCGGTCATTGGATATGACCGGGTCGCAGACTTTCACTGCCGGTTCGAAATTACATCGACCCCGAAAAACAACACTCTTATTCTAGCGCCCCGATTTGAGGGCCCGCATCCAAATCTCGTACAACGGTTTGGCGGCCGCCTGAGTTGCGGTCATTACGCCGCCTTTTTCTGGGAAAAGGTTCTGTTTTCCTTCTTCATCCCAGACAGCGCCTCCCGCTTCAGCAACGATTAATAGCGAAGCCAAATGATCGATTGGACTGAAGTGACCTACCACTGCGCCAACACCACGGGCGAGTGCCGGTCCAACAATCGTTAACGTTCCTGATCCCATAATTCGCATCGTGCAATATTGCTCTGCTAGTCCATCCAACAAGCCAAGCATTCCGGGCCATGGTTGATAGGCAGCAAGTTCAGTTGAAACTACTCGCGAAGCGAGTGGATTTTCTACACCGGATTGATCTTCAATAATCAGTGGCTTGCCATTTCTTTTTGCACCTTTGCCACGTTGGGCTTCATATAACTCATCACGCCATGGATCAATCACAACACCAACTAAGACATCGCGATTGTGGGCAAGACCGAAACAAAAGGATGTCCATGGCAAGCGATTGGCAAAATTAGTAGTTCCATCAATTGGATCTAGATACCAAGATGGAGTATCGGCAAGATATGCCCCACCCATTTCTTCGCCAACAAAGTTATGTCCTGGCAAGTTAGCGGCAATTACTTCGCGCACATGGGCTTCAATCATCACATCAATTTCGGTAACAATATCTGCGGCATTCTTCTTTAATTCGATTTTTCCGGGATCCATATTGCTGGCAACTAAAATTGCCCATTTTCCTAGATCGCGAGCAATTGTCATAGCACGATCTAAATCAATATCTTCTAACTTCATCTTCTGCGGACCGGATGTATCCATCTTTGGATTTTCGGCAATGACTTTCTGTAGGAGAGTTAAGTAATTAGAGGTAATTGAATCAACTCCGATAGCCGCTGCCCAACGCATAGTTGCTTCATCATCAACAGTCCAGACGGCGACTTTAAAGCCAAGGTCGTGCATCGCCTTTACCGATTTCTGGGTGACAAATGAATAATGCAAATTGATGAATTCGGGGTTTAGAACTTCGGTCTCAGCTTTTGTTGGTAATGCCAATTTGTCCCATGGCATCCATATTCGAGCCTTTGGAGAGAGCTCGCGGATCGTTTTCATGCCCTCGAAGTTGCCACACCAGAAAATCTGATCTTGCGCCAATGGTCCGCTTGCCACCACTTCGTAGGCAAGCTTTGCTGGATCTTTCTGTTCCATATCAATCATAAGGATTGATTTAGTACCGACGAATAGCTTTAAAACATCGATTAATAGCGGGATGCGATCTTCACCATGGCCGAGCTTAGATATTTCCGACCAATCCATTTCAGTGCTCTCTTTGGTGATACCCCAGAGTCTTTCAAGCGTTGAGTCGTGAAGAACTATTACCTTGCCATCACGTGTAATGCGAACATCGATCTCAACAACTTCAGCACCGGTGTCGATTGCGCTTTGAATAGCGACAATCGTATTTTCGCGAAAGCGACTGGAATCACCACGGTGAGCACATGCAAAAGTCTTATTCTCTGACATGACTTATGCGGTTCTAACTAGCTTGCCATCCTTGTAAACCAGAGCTTTGCTGACCTTAGCAAAACCGATATCTCCCGCCTTTGGAACGTCAATTGAAACAAAGGCGCGTAATGAAGCATCGGCACGCTTTAAATAGACCTCATGGAAATGTCCACGTGGAACGACTAATTCGACAGTTGCAGGATAGCTTCCCGCAACTTGGCTCTTAGAAAATGAAACATCCTCTGGACGGATACCAACCACTTCATTGCCTGGAATAACTTGGCCATCGGCATAACCGCCTTCAATACGATTTAAACTACCAATGAAGTTAGCTACATATTCAGTTGCTGGTTGGTCATACAGATCTTGAGGGGTACTGAATTGTTCGATTCGACCTTCGTTCATAACCGCGATGCGATCTGAGATTGAAAGCGCTTCGTCTTGATCGTGGGTCACAATTACGGTGGTAATTCCGAGGCGACGCTGCAAGTCACGAATATCTTCACGAACTTTCACGCGCAGCTTTGCATCGAGGTTTGATAGAGGCTCATCCAGTAGCAAGATATCTGGCTCTTGAACCAATGCACGAGCAAGTGCAACGCGTTGTTGTTCACCACCAGAGATTTGGCCAGGGCGAGAATCTTTGTGATGCATGAGATTTACTACTTCAAGTACTTCGTGAACTCGTTTTTCAATCTCTGCCTTACCCATCTTGCGAATCTTTAGTGGGTAGGCGACATTTTTAAATACTGTCATATGTGGCCAGAGGGCGTAGTTCTGGAAAACCATCGCACTTGGTCGCTTTTCTGGACCAAGGTTGGTCACATCTTTTCCTGCAACATTTACCGTGCCTTTTTCAGGGATCAAGAATCCGGCGATCATTCTCAGCGTTGTAGTTTTGCCACAACCAGATGGACCAAGTAAAGAGACCATCTCGCCTTTCTCAACGGTTAAGTTGAGATTATCAATGATTACGCGACCACCAAGGATCTTTGTGAGTCCGATGAGCTCAAGACCGTGTGTTGCGTTACTCATTTTACGCCTTTCGTAGTGATCATTTGATTTGGAATCCTTCAGCTAGTTGGCCGCCAATGATGTGTTTGCGGGCTAGACCGATAAGAATTACTGACGGTACCGCGAGCAAAATTGAAAACACTGCTGCGATTTGAACTGGGTAAGTAAGTACCAATGAATACATCTCAGTTGGCATAGTGAAAATTTCCGGTGAACCTACAAGGTAAGTTCCTTGTGCCTCATCAAATGCTGAAATAAATGACATAACCATCGCGACCAAAATTCCAGGAGCAGCAAGACGCAAGGTTATTCCGCGAAAAACTCGGAACTTTGAAGCACCGGCATCGCGTGCGGCTTCTTCAAGATTTTTTGGCACAGCAGCAAATGCCGCTGCCGGAATCCAGGTCATATAGATAATGGTTCCAAGAAGTTGGATGATGATTACTCCAACCATCGTGCCCATCAAATTAAGCGTATAGAAGAGAGTTGCGATTGAGGCGAATAGACCAAGTTTAGGAAATGAGTTAGCCGCAAACATTCCGATGAGGAATACGCGACGCCCAAGATAGTTATATCGCGCTGCCGCATACGCTGCAGGAAGACAGATGACCGCTGAAACCAGAACTACGATTGGAGCGGTAATAAAGGAATTACGGATCGCTTCCACCATTGATGGTGTTTCAAATACGCGCTTCCACCAGACCAATGTCCAACCATCTGGCTTTAAGTTTGGGAAAGTCCAAGTGGTACTAAATGCTTGAAGTGCCAACCAAATAAGCGGCCCCAAGATGAAGACCGCCATAAACGCCACAAAGACACCGATAAAGAAGCGAGTAACCAAGCTTCCGGTCTGAAGATTTAAATTATTCTCGCGCTTGGCCATTAGATTCTTCCACTCTGTTTAGCGCTGCGAATATTGGCCCAGATGTAAAGAACCGCAATACCCGATGCCGCGGCAAAGATGATAAATGCCATAACAATTGATTGCTGAGGGCGGTTATATGCCGTGAAGAAGTTAGATATCTCTACGCCAAGCATGGTTGGCTGATTTGGTCCTAGAAATAGCGGAACGGTAAACGAACCCATAATTCCGATTGCAGTAAATGTTCCGGCGATGACAATTGGCACGAAGGCCAATGGAATAAGAATGGTGCGAACGATGCGCATGAAGCTTGCGCCGGCATCCTGAGCAGTTTCGATCAAGGCATTCGGCACTGACTGAAGACCTGAAGTAATCATCAAGATTGCAAAAGGAAGAGACGTCCAAATCGTGCCGATAATGATTGCATTACGTGTTGCGGTAATTACTGGAAACTCAATACCGAACTGCGCCATAAATGTTCGCATGAAACCGACGCCGTTATAGAACTGCGCAATCGCATATGCCGCGATAACGACTGGAACGAATAGCGGGACGAGTGAAAGCATGCTCAAAACTGAAGCGACTTTTCCGCCCTTAATGCGCTGGTATAAACCCATACCCATCGCCATAGTTAAAACAACTAATGTAGATACGAAGGTAACTACCATTGTTAATGCAAAATCTGGAAGGAAACGTGGATCTTTAACAACCGCGAGGTATGCGTCAGCTGTTCCCCACCAACTGTCCTTTTTGTAAATATCCTGGCCAATAATCGAGATAACTCGGTTAGGGCCTCCGGTGTAACCGATACTAAAGATGAATGCGACAAAGATCGGCAAACCAACAAAGAGAATCACTACCAAGACTGGTGGTAGCGCCATAAAAAACCCGAGAGTGGAGAGCTTTGCGGCTTTTACCTCCGCAAAGCCCTCCTTCGTGGCGACAGTATTAGTTGTCGTCACAAATACCTCTCGAGATTTCCAACTTGATTACTTGTTTCAAGTAATTACTTACCTGGAACTGCAAGCGACCAAGCGCTCTTTAGATCATCTGAGTTAGCTGGGAAGTAAGGAGCGCGCATGTCAGTGACATCTACATCCTTAACTCCTTCGGCTAGCGCTGGATCAAGCTTTGCAAGGTTTACAACTGGGATGCCCTTAAGTGCGCCACCCATGATTGCATTCTGCATTGCTGGTGAAAGTACGAAGTTTGCAAGCAAACGACCACCTGTGCGGTTTGAACCGTTGATTGGAATTCCCAACCATGCTGGTCCACCTGTAAGTGATGGGCTCTTGATTGCAGTTACCTTGATATTTGCTGGCATTGTGCCGGCTGCCTTGGCAGATGCGAATTGATCTGACCAAACTGTTCCCATATCAATTTCGCCTGTTGAAAGAAGGTTCAAAGTCGCAGCGTTATTTGCTGGATATGTTCCGTTCTTTCCATAGGTGTACTTGTTTAGATCGCGAAGAGTCTCAAGACCCTTTGCCCACTTTGTCTGGATATCTTTATTTCCAGCAAGTGACATTGCAAGACGCTCATCAGCATCAAGGTTCATATCGACAACAGTCTGAACGAATGAATATCCAGAGCCGCCACCTGAAGGAACGTTGTAGCTAAATTTGCCTGGGTTTGCCTTGATCCAAGTAAGAACTTCGGCAAGAGTCTTTGGCACCTTAGTTACGTTCTTTGAGTTGTATGCAAGAAGAACTGTTGATGCACGGTAAGGAATCTGGCCATTGCCTTGCTTTACCAAAACTTTGCTTACATCTTTAAGGTTTGGCATAAGTGATGGGCTTGGGCGATACAAAAGACCGGCTTGTGCAAGACGTCCTGCGATACCACCATCAATAAGGTCTACACCTGGATCACGACGTGTTTCTTTAGCTGCAACAATCTTTGCAAATGTCTGTGCATCGCGAAGGCCGTTACGGTCGAAAGTTACATTTACTTTGTAACCTGGGTATTCCTTTTCAAATGCTGGAATTAATACTGTGTTCCAGAGAGTCTGGATATTTGTATCCGCAGAGATCAAGAGTTCGATTGTCTTAGACGCTGCTGGCGCGCTTGGGACAGACGATCCGATAGCAAATGTGGCCATTACAGCAACAACTGCGGATTTCATTAACTTAGATTTAAACACTGATTTCCCCCGAATTCAGATAAAGGAAGTGGGGCTTTACCCCATTTCTAAGCGTGAACTTATGCCTAAGCCTGTGGGTAGTCAATCAACTTCGGGCCAAAAAACCATATTTCTTAACTGTTATCGAAAAGAGATATTTACTCACCCCGACGTG
>WLLM01000027.1 GCA_009700715.1 Actinomycetota bacterium | reverse complement strand
CATCAAGAGTTGCAGGAGCCTTAGTGATTCCAGCCTTCTTTGCAGCTGCTGGGTTCCACCATAGAACGTTTGCACGGTGAATGTTTACTGGAACTGAGTAGATCTTTCCGTTTGTTGTAAGGGTCTTTACGAGATCCTTAGGGAAAATCTTGTCCCATCCTTCTGACTTGTATAGGAATGAAAGGTCTTCAACCTGTCCAGCCTTTACATAAGAAGAAAGTTCTTCGCCAGCGTGTGCTTGGAAAGTATCAGGTGGATTACCAGCCTGCATACGTGATACAAGAACACCCTTTGCGTTAACGCCAGCTGCGCCTGCAACTGTTGCGTTAATAAATGGAGTCTTTGGGTTCTTTGATTCGAACTCAGTTGTCATTCCTGCAAGACCTGCAGCTTCTCCGCCTGATGCCCACCAGGTAAAGATTTCGAGTTGCTTATCAGTTGCAGCAGATGATGCTGGAGCTGTTGTCACAACAAGTGCAAGTGCAGCGAATACAGCTGCTACTTTGGACTTCTTTAGCATGTAACGCCTTTCTCGATGTAGAGGGATTTCCTACTACGGGATATGTATCGCCTTGGATTTATGGGGACCAAGGATTTACATGGGTTCATCTTTGTTTGGGGTGACAGGCGAGTCAACCTACTTTGGCCCTTTGGCGATAACGATTCGGTTACGAAGGGCGAGGCTAAAAAGCCCCTTTGACCAGGCTTTTAAGCGCGGATTAGGTCAGCGAGGAGAGCTTGTAATAAGCGCCATTCCACTTGATTTCCTTGTGGAATTCATCGCTATTGGTCGAGGCGCTGATTCGAAGGTGCTCGACCGAGGCGATATTGGCGAAGTCATTTAGGGTCTCGATATCCAGGGCGGTGCTGAGGACGGTGTGGTGCGAGCCGCCGGCATAGATCCAGGATTCAGCCGATGTGGCAAGGGAAGGGGCTGGTTTCCAGACCGCACATGCCACGGGCAACTTTTTCAAATCTTTATCGGGCTTAACAACTTCGATGTCATTGGAAACAATTCGGAAGCGATCACCGAGATCCATTAATCCAACGACGCGACCTTGTGCAGGTGTGGCGTTAAAAACTAAGCGAACTGGATCATCTTTGCCGCCGATACCGAGTGGATGGATTTCACACTTTGGTTTTTGATCGGTAATCGTCGGACAGACTTCGAGCATATGCGCGCCGAGAACTTTTGGTTCACCCGGTCCGAAGTGATAGGTGTAATCCTCCATAAATGAAGTTCCACCTTTTAAGCCTTCAGTCATGCTCTTGATTATGCGAAGTAGCGCGGAAGTTTTCCAATCTCCTTCGCCACCGAAACCGTATCCCTTGGACATCATGCGTTGCACGGCTAGACCAGGAAGTTGCTTTAGCGCACCTAAGTCTTCGAAGTTAGTTGTAAATGCCGTGAAGTTTCCGGCTTCCAAGAAACGCTCCAAAGCGATTTCAAGTGATGCTTGATAGCGCAATGAATCGTGGCGGGCTCCGCCTTTTTTGAGTTCTGGTGAAACTTCAAAGATCTTTTCATATTCGGCAACTAACGAATCGATGGCACTTTCTTCAACGGCAGCAACTGCATCTACCAACGCATTTACGCCATAGGCCTCAATGGACATGCCAAGTGCAATCTGGGCACTTGTTTTATCGCCATCGGTGACTGCGACGTAACGCATATTGTCGCCAAAACGCGCGAGCTTGAGGTTCTGCGCTGTATGCCAACCGATTGCAGCGCGCATCCAATGAGCGATGCGAGTTGTGACGTTCTTATCGGAAACGTGGCCAGCCACAACTTTGCGCGCCATATGTAGGCGTGCCTGAACATGACCATGTTCGCGATCACCATGCGCTGCCTGGTTTAGATTCATGAAATCCATATCAATGGTTTCCCATGGAAGTTCGGAATTTGCTTGGGTATTTAAATGCAGGATTGGAACTTGTAGCGCGTTAAGACCACCGATCCACATCTTGGCTGGAGAGAAAGTGTGCATCCAAGTGATAACACCGATGCAATTTGGATTTGCAGACGCCTCTAAACAAAGGGCTTTGATCGCTTCAGGTGTTGTAAGAACTGGCTTCCATGTTGCTTTGATTGGGAGATCACTTGCGGCGTTAAGAGTCGCGACTACTTGCTTAGATTGTTCGGCAACTTGGGCCAAAATATCTTCGCCGTAAAGTGGTTGGCTTCCTGTGAGAAACCAAATTTCTAAACCTTTATCGTTAAGTGACTTCATTCTGCAGATAGTACATGAGCCCTAGTTATAGGGAAATACTTCCTCGCTCATTTCAAACTCTCCCCGCAGAATATGAACATTGCCCGTGCCGTACTTGCGCCATTTATCCGTTAAGACAAGCGCAGTATTTTCATCGATACCTAATAGGACGGTATCGGCATCTTTGCGAACAATTGCCGCGGTAACGCGATCAGGTAGCCAACCCAAGAATTTGTCATAATGCGGAATTACTTCAATTTCCGGCAGCAGATTTAAGCCAGCGCTGATATGCGATCTACGAATTCCAATAATCTTTCCACCAAAGGCCATCGCCCCCGCCGAACATCCCGCAAGTGACGCGCCTTCGTGCCAACTCTGCACAATCGCTTGCCACATTGGAGTATCAGCAAATACTTCAGCTAAATGAACTGGGTCTCCCCCAGAAAAGTAGATCAAACCTGCGCTTTTAATCGCTTCGATCCATTGCTCGTTAAATGCATCCTCGCGCGATAAGACCGGCAAGTATTTAACTTCGCAACCAATGCGCGCTCCTTGATCGGCGCCACGTTGTCTCCAAAAATCTAAACGGTCTTCGCCTTCTTTTCCGGCTGCAGTAGGAATCTGAATATAGGTATTGGTTTTGCCGCTAGAAATACCGAAGCGCAGTAGCTCGCTTTCGAGCAACTGCGCTTCGGGTAAATATTCTCCAGAACCAACTAGCGCCAAGGCACCGGGCTGGTTATTTTTCATACTTACGCCATTGCAACTTTCAAGTTTTCGTCGATTGAATTAAGGAACTCTTGAGTTGTTTGATATGGCGCAGTCTTTGAAATTAGTAGCGCAAGATCTTTTGTCATCTTTCCTTGTTCGACAGTTTCGATACAGACGCGCTCGAGAGTTGCACAGAACTTAGCGAGTTCGTCGTTGTTATCGAGCTTGGCGCGGTGGGCTAGGCCCTGGGTCCAAGCAAAGATCGATGCGATTGGGTTGGTTGATGTCGCCTTACCCGCTTGGTGATCGCGGTAATGGCGAGTAACAGTTCCGTGGGCAGCTTCTGATTCGCAGATCTTTCCATCTGGAGTCATAAGAACAGATGTCATCAAGCCAAGTGAACCGTAACCCTGTGCGACGGTATCTGATTGCACATCGCCGTCGTAGTTCTTACATGCCCAGACATATCCGCCTTCCATACGAAGTGACATAGCGACCATGTCATCGATTAGGCGGTGCTCGTACCAGATTCCAGCCGCATCAAATTGGGACTTGAATTCGGCTTGGTAGATCTCTTCAAAGATATCTTTAAAGCGTCCGTCGTAGGCTTTAAGAATCGTGTTCTTGGTTGAGAGATAAACCGGGAATTTACGAAGTAGTCCGTAGTTAAGTGAGGCGCGGGCAAAGTCGCGAATTGAATCATCGACGTTGTACATAGCCATCGCTACACCTGAAGATTCGAAGTTGAAGACTTCGGTGTTAATTGGCGCAGATCCATCTTCTGGAACGAAAGAGATCGTTAGCTTTCCTGGACCTGGAACTTTGAAATCTGTTGCACGGTACTGGTCACCAAATGCGTGACGGCCGATAACGATTGGCTTAGTCCAGTGAGGAACTAAACGTGGCACGTTAGAAATAATGATTGGTTCGCGGAAGATAACGCCGCCCAAGATATTGCGGATAGTTCCGTTTGGAGACTTCCACATCTTCTTCAGGCCGAACTCTTCAACACGAGCCTCGTCAGGAGTAATAGTTGCGCACTTGATGCCCACGCCGTGCTTTTGGATAGCTCGGGCAGAATCAATAGTTACTTGATCATCAGTGGCATCGCGATGTTCCATGCCGAGGTCGTAGTACTCGAGGTTTACATCGAGGTAAGGAAGGATCAAGGAGTCTTTGATGAACTGCCACATGATGCGGGTCATCTCATCGCCATCTAGCTCGACAACGGTTCCAGTTACTTTGATTTTGCTCATATCTTTTCCTTACTAGAGTGTCTGAACATCTGCTTGCTTGGCGCGGACTGCTTCAGCAGCTTCCTTAAGCCCAACAAGTTCTGAATCGGTGAGTTTAGTTTCTACAACTTTCTTTACGCCAGAGCGACCGATCTCGGCTTCAACCCCAAGGTAAACGCCAGAGATTCCGTATTCGCCATCTACCCATGCACAAACTGGCATTACTGCGCCCGAATCTTCAATTACGGCTTTAGCCATGCGAGCTGCTGCAGCAGATGGTGCGTAGTAAGCAGATCCTGTTTTTAGAAGTGCAACAACTTCTGCGCCACCATTACGAGTGCGGTCAACAAGTTCGTCGATTTCGGTTTGTGAGAGAAGTTCAGAAAGTGGCTTGCCATCGACGGTGCAACGACTTGGAACTGGCACCATGGTGTCACCATGTGATCCAAGAGTTAACGTCTTTACTGAACCAACCGCGACTCCAAGCTTTTCAGCAACAAAGTTTGTAAAGCGCGCAGTGTCGAGCATTCCGGCCTGGCCCATTACGCGATTCTTTGGAAAGTTTGTAGCGATCTGAGTAAGTGCAGTCATTTCATCGAGTGGATTTGAAACCACGATGATCACTGCATTTGGTGAGTGCTTTGCAATATTTTCTGCAACTCCGCGAACGATTCCGGCGTTAACACCGATTAAATCCATGCGGCTCATTCCGGGCTTGCGAGGAAGTCCGGCGGTAATTACAACGACATCAGAATTTGCAGTTGCTTCATACCCTGCGCCATCGGCAGTTGTTGTTGCACCGATGATCTTGGTTTCGAATCCTTCAATAGAACGCGATTGGTTCATATCAAGGGCCAAACCTTCAGGCTTTCCTTCGAGGATATCTGTGAGTACAACGGTTTCGAAGATGTTGTATTCAGCTAGACGTAGGGCAGTTGTTGAACCGTAGAAACCAGCTCCGACAACAGTGACTTTTCCGGAAATTGCTTTGGCTGACATGACCGACTCTTTCTTCTCAAATTCTCTTGCGTTCTCTTGATATCGAGAGAAACTCTACAACCCGCGTGGAAGCGAGATCGCCACCGCCAAGAGGGCTAGCGCTATTCCGAGGGCTAAATACCGTTCAACTTTTCCAGTTTTCCAATGTGCGATCGCAATCACACCCATGCCTACCGCTATAGCGATCGAGCCAAGGCGAACAAAGGAAGCCACCCCCGCTAGAAATCCCACGCCAATTATGAGGTATGCCAGACGCACACCAATTGAATTTATCTCTCGCATGCTTCAACAACATTCTGCAGCAACATTGCGCGCGTCATTGGTCCGACGCCACCCGGCATTGGTGCAACAAAGGATGCAACGTTCATGACACCCGGGTCAACATCGCCAAGTAATCCATCTGCGGTGCGCGAAATTCCAACATCAAGAACTGCGGCACCAGCCTTTATGTGATCCGCCTTTAAGAAATGTGCGCTGCCGATTGCAGCGATCACAATATCGGCGCGCTTGGTGTGTGCCAGCAAATCTTTAGTCCCTGTGTGAGTCAACGTAACTGTGGCATTTTCTTGTTTGCGAGTTAGCAGTAAACCAAGTGGGCGTCCAACAGTTAAGCCGCGACCGATAACTACAACTTCGGCGCCAGCCAGAGGAATTTTGTAATGGTTGATTAATTCAACAATTCCGCGCGGTGTGCAAGGAAGCGGTGCGTAATAACCCGCAACTAAACGACCCAGGTTCATGGGATGCAAACCATCGGCATCCTTTGCAGGATCGATCGCTTCTAATATCTTTTGGGTATCAATCCCCTTAGGCAACGGCAACTGAACGATATAGCCGGTGCATTCCTTAGAGTTATTTAGATCTTTAATCGCCGCTAAAACATCGGCTTGCGATGCATCTGCCTTTAGATCAACGCGAATCGAGTTGATTCCGACTTCTTGGCAATCACGATGTTTACCAGCAACATACGAGTGCGAACCTGGATCATCACCAACTAGAACCGTTCCGAGACCTGGAGCGATCCCTTTCGCCTTAAGAGCAGTTACGCGCGCAGCAAGTTGCCCTTTGATGGTTGCGGCAAGTGCTTTGCCATCGAGGATCGTTGCTGTCATAACACCAGATCCTATTGGAGTTAGTTGCCGCTAGAGAAGTTAGGCGTGCGAGAAGTGGCGTGTACCAGTGAAAAACATTGCAATTCCTGCGGCCTTTGCTGCTGCAATTACTTCTTCATCGCGAACGCTGCCACCAGGCTGAACTACTGCAGTTACACCCGCATCGATCAGAATCTGAAGACCATCTGCAAATGGGAAGAAGGCATCGCTGGCTGCAACTGTTCCGGCGACGCGATCACCGGCGCGAGCAACTGCAAGCTTTGCCGAATCCACGCGATTTACTTGGCCCATTCCAATTCCGATTGCAGCGCCATTGTGCGCCAATAAGATCGCGTTGCTTTTAACTGCGCGCACTGAGCGCCACGCAAATTCCAGATCTGCTAAAACATCGGAAGAAACTGCAGAACCAGTTACCTGTTTCCAGTTGGCAGAAGAATCACCTTCGGCGTTGATCTTGTCGGTATCTTGCAAAAGAACTCCACCAGATACTGGGCGAATCTCGAAAGGCGAAATAAAAGTATTAGCGCAGGTGAGAATGCGAATCGAAGGTTTACGCGAAAGAATTTCCAACGCTTCGGGTTCATATTCTGGGGCGATGATTACTTCGGTAAAAATCTGCGAAAGTGGTTCGGCCATTGCAACGGTCACTTTGCGATTTGCGGCAACGACTCCCCCGAAAGCTGAAACTGGATCACAGGCATGGGCTGCTAAATAGGCGCTAGCGATATCTTTTCCAGTTGCGATTCCGCAAGGATTGGCATGTTTAATTATCGCAACGCAAGGTTGGCTGTGATCGAGGGCTGCTCGCCAAGCGGCATCGGCATCGGTGTAGTTATTAAATGACATCTCTTTGCCATGGCTCTGAACCGCGTTAACAATTCCGGGAGGACCACCGCGATATATCGCAGCTTTTTGATGTGGGTTCTCGCCATAACGAAGTGAGCTTTGCCGGTTCCAGATCAAGCCAAACCAATCTGGAATATCCATGCTGATCTGCGTGCCGAGCCAGCTAGCTATCGTTAAATCGTATTCAGCTGTTGTGCGGAAAACTTCGAGAGCAAAGCGGCGACGTTCATCAAGTGTTGTTCCGCCAGCCTTTATCGCTGCAAACAAATCGTCATATTGCGAGACCTTCGAGATAACCGCAACAGAACCGTGGTTCTTTGCAGCCCCACGCAGCATTGATGGACCACCAATATCAATTTGCTCGATGCATTCGGCATATTCGGCGCCCGACATAATCGTCTGTAAAAACGGATAGAGATTAATAACAACTAAATCAAAGGGTTCGATATCTAAATCTGCAATAGCCGCTAAATGCTCGGGGTTATCTTGATCAGCCAAAATGCCTGAATGAATCTTGGGATGCAGAGTCTTTACGCGACCACCCATGATCTCGGGAAAACCGGTGTATGAACTGACTTCGGTTACGGCATAACCTGCCTCAGCTAAAGTCTTGGCAGTTGAACCAGTTGAAAGGATTTCAATTTTGGCATCGGTTAAAACCTTGCCAAGTTCGAGGAGGCGATCCTTATCGTAAACGCTAACGAGTGCGCGACGGATAACTTTACGGTCAGTCATGAGACCTCACTGATTCGTTCAGTAGTTGTTGCAACGTCGCGACATAGAGACGTCGTTCGATAATCTTAATGCGTTGGTGAAGTGACTCTTCGGTATCAGCCCCTGTGATTTCAACTGCCTCTTGCGCGATGATCTGGCCAGTATCGACTCCGCTATCGACCCAGTGGATCGTG
>WLLM01000026.1 GCA_009700715.1 Actinomycetota bacterium | reverse complement strand
GGAGATCTAGCACGTGATCAAGGCACCAAGGTTGTTCAAAATATTGTGCACGGTTCTGATTCACCTGAATCAGCAGCGCGCGAAATCGAAATTTTCTTTGGCAAGTAGTTTTAAGTTCAAGCAATTAACTGAAGGGTTAAATATGAGTAATAAAATGTCATTTATCGGCCGTGATATGGCTGTTGACTTGGGCACCGCAAACACCCTGGTCTATGTACGCGGTCGTGGCATTGTTCTAAACGAGCCTTCAGTAGTAGCTGTTAACCAAGACACCGGCGGAATCCTCGCGGTTGGTCTTGAAGCTAAGAAGATGATCGGTCGCACACCTGGAAACATCGTTGCGATCCGCCCACTTAAAGATGGCGTAATCGCAGACTTCGATACAACCGAGCGCATGCTCCGTTACTTCATTCAGAAAGTTCACCGCCGTCGTTACTTGGCTAAGCCACGTATCGTCGTTTGCGTACCTTCAGGTATCACTGGCGTAGAACAGCGCGCTGTTAAAGATGCTGGCTATGCAGCAGGTGCACGCAAGGTTTACATCATTGAAGAACCAATGGCTGCAGCAATTGGTGCAGGACTTCCAATTCACGAACCAACCGGAAACATGGTGGTTGATATTGGTGGCGGAACAACCGAAGTTGCGGTTATTTCATTGGGCGGAATCGTTACATCTCTCTCAATTCGCGTCGGAGGAGACGAGCTAGATCAATCGATTATTAACTGGGTTAAGCGCGAATTCTCGCTTCTTCTCGGAGAGCGCACAGCAGAAGAAATCAAAATGGCGATCGGTTCTGCATACCCACTGCAAGGTGAAAATGATGCCGAAATTCGTGGTCGCGATCTTGCAACTGGTCTTCCAAAGACGATCGTTGTATCTGCAGCCGAAATTCGTAAAGCACTTGAAGAGCCAGTAAATGCGATCATCAACGCTGTAAAGAGCACACTCGATAAGTGCCCACCAGAACTTTCTTCAGATCTAATGGATCGCGGAATTGTTCTAACTGGTGGAGGAGCGCTTCTCAAGGGTCTAGATGAGCGTCTTCGTAAAGAAACCGGAATGCCAATTCATATCGCTGATCGTCCACTGGATGCAGTTGTTGAAGGTTCCGGTAAGTGCATTGAAGAGTTCGAAGCCCTTGAAAAGGTTTTGATCTCCGAGCCACGTCGATAGGTTTTAAAGATGCGTAGCGGCGGCGACAACCGCGGTCGTCTCCTTCTCATTTCACTTATTGTTACTTCGCTATTTCTAATTACTTTAGATCTGCGCGGAGTCCAAGTGATTACAGGGCTACGCAATGGTTCGCAATCAGCGCTTTCTCCAGTTCAATCTGTCGCCGCAACCGTGTTTCGACCTGTTGGTAATTTCTTTTCCGATGTAACCCACTTGGGACGCACTCGTGGCGAAATCAATAAATTAAAGGCGGCGAATGAAAAGCTTCGCCAAGCGTTGATAAATCGCAAGAACGCTGATGCCGAATTAACGCAATTGAAGTCGGTGTTAGATCTT
This sequence comes from Actinomycetota bacterium, assembly GCA_009700715.1. GTDB lineage: Bacteria > Actinomycetota > Actinomycetes > Nanopelagicales > Nanopelagicaceae > Planktophila. Next base: position 6,957 of record WLLM01000026.1, on the reverse strand, counting down.
GCTGGAACAGCAAAATATAAAGTTGTGAGCGCCAAGGTCATCTCTCTCGGATCTACTTCATCATTTACCCAGACGATAACTATCGATGCCGGAACAAATGACGGTGTTCGCCAAAATATGACGGTAATAACCGGGCTCGGTCTAGTTGGCGTTGTGAAGATTTCCTACCCAAGTAGCGCACTCGTTCAATTAACAACCGATCCGGCCTTTCGCGTCGGCGCAAGAGTCGCCGGAAGCCAACAAATTGGAATTTTGAGCGGACAAGGCACTCGTAAGGCGGTACTGCAGTTACTAGATAATCAAACAACTCTAAAGGTTGGCGATGTAATTCTGGCGCGCGGAAGTCAAAACAATCGACCATTTGTCCCAGGCGTTCCTATCGGCGAAGTAACAACGGTTGATAACGCTGCGGGTGCGGTAACGCAAACAGCAGATGTAAAGCTCTATGTAAATTTTGCGGCACTTAGCGTTGTCTCAGTTGTTATTGGCGCACCGAAAGCCGATCCGCGAGATGCACTTGTTCCAAAGGCGCCGGTGCCAACACCAGTACCAACTGTCACTGTTTACGCTCAACCATCAGAATCGCCAACTCCGTAAATGTTTGCACGCCGATTTCTTATCTCATTTCCAATATTTTCCTTCGTTTACATTATGCAAGAGAGCGTTGTTAGCCAATTTAAAATTTTTGGCGGGGGATTCTCGTTATTTCTAATTTTCGCACTTCTCTGGTCCGCTCTCGGTAATCCTGAAATGGGAGCGCTAACTGGATTTGGCGCTGGCTTGATGATGGATCTTTCACAAACCGCATCTGGTCCTATGGGGCAGTGGACCTTAATCATGATTCTCGCCGGATTTACTATTTCGTATCTTGGTTATGGCGATGATAATTTCCGCGGTAATCCGATTTCTTTAGTGTTTACCGTAGCTGCAGGAGTTGCAATCACTCGTCTAATTTATTTAATTCTTGGACTTTTCCTAGGAAGTGAAATGGGCAGCGCCTGGTCAGTAATCGCTTCGCTCTTTTCATCAGCATTTTGGTCAGTGGCAGTTGTTCCGTTATTGATGCCGATAGTGACTCGATTACATGAGGCGCTCTTTGATGTTAAGAGTCGGATATGAACCAACGCGCTCGTTTAAGTCTGCTGGTCGTACAGATTTTTATTTTTTCCTTGCTTATTGGTTTGATGGGGAGACTCTTCTACCTTCAAGTCGCTGCCGGCCCAAAATACCGTGATGCGGCGCTTTCTATCCAAAGTCGCGATGTAGTAACCCCCGCAACCCGCGGGCTAATTGTTGATTCATCGGGTGTACCGCTGGCGCTAAACCGCGTCGGTGTTGCAGTGACAGTGGATAGAACAAAGATCGATCGCCAACCCGATAAAGGGGTTGCTGTACTGCAAAATCTTGCAAAGCTTTTAAAACTTAGCTACGGAGATGTTTATCAAAGAACACGTTTATGCGGTGAACTCCCAAAGGGATCGCGAGCTGGATGTTGGACCGGTTCGCGCTTCCAACCGATTCCAATTACTAAAGAAGCAGATCCAGAATTAGCACTTCATATCGTTGAACGTTCAGATCAGTATCCAGGAATCTCAGCAACGCCAGTTTCAATTCGTAACTATCCAGGTAGTGCCGGAGTAAATGGCGCGCATTTACTTGGTTACGTAGGACCGCTGACTGAAGATGATTTATCTGGAGCAAATGGCCGAAGTTACTTCCGCTCTGAATCTATTGGTAAAGCCGGGCTAGAAATTCAATATGACGAGTACCTGCGTGGTACGCCCGGAATTAAAACGGTAATTGTCGATCGCAAAGAAGCGGTAACAAGTACAAGTCAGAATTCAAAACCAATTGGCGGAAATCACCTAGTAACAAGTATCGATGCCCGGGTACAAGCATCGGCAGAGAGCGCTTTAGCCGATGCAGTGCGTCGTGCACGTGCATCAGGTAATCGTTCCGATGGTGGAGCTGCAGTTGTAATGGATCTACGTAATGGACAAATTCTGGCCCTTGCTTCTTATCCAACTTATGATCCAAATGCTTTTGAACGTGGATTGACCGTGGCAGAAGCCGAGAATCTCTATAGCGAAGCGGCAGGAGTTCCTGCGTTATCGCGAGCACTTCAAGGGTTATTTGCCCCAGCTTCTACCTTTAAATCCGTATCGGTCGTAGCCGCAGCAAATGCTGGCTATGACTTGAATAAAGCCTATGACTGTCCGTCACAGGTTGAAGTTGGTACTCGCGCCTTTCAAAACTTCGAAAGCAAAGCACAAGGCCGCATATCAATGAAGAAAGCAATTGCGGTTTCTTGCGACACGATTTGGTACCGCATCGCATTTGACGAATGGCTGCGTGATGGTGGACTTAAGCCAAAATCGAACGCTAATGACTACTTTTATAACGCTGCCAAAGGATTCCAAATTGGTGTGAAGACTGGCATCGACCTGCCTTCCGAATCATCCGGCCGCTTGGCAGATCGTGAATGGCGCAAAGCTTGGTATGCGCAGAACAAAGATTTCTACTGTAATTACAAAACGCGCGCACCGAAGAGTCAGCAAACTGCCTTCTTAATTCAACTAGCTTATGAGAATTGTTTAGATGGCGACAAGATTCGTGCCGGCGATGCTGTTAACTTCTCCATCGGCCAGGGCGACACCGTAATTACTCCTTTGAAGTTGGCGCAGATGTATGCGGCTATCGGAAATGGCGGAACCATTTGGAAGCCAACGGTTGCCAAGGCGATTGTGAAAACTGATGGAACGGTAATAAAGAAGTTCGCTCCCGAAAAACTTGGAACTATTCCTGCAGATAAGGCAACAATTAAATTTCTTCATAGCGCACTTCGCGAAGTTGTAATTAGCGGAACTGGTGCCGGAGTATTTAGCGGATTCCCAGTGGCAATTAGCGGAAAAACAGGTACGGCAGAAGTTTTTGGTCGAAATCCAAATGGAAGTGAGAAAGCAAATACTTCCTGGTTCGCGTCCTACGGCCCAACCGAGAAGCCACGCTTTGCCGTTGTGATGATGGTTTCGCAAGGTGGATTCGGTGCATCGACATCCGGTGTCGGCGTTAGAAAGATTTACGAAACGCTATTTGGTGTCCAAGGTTCTCGAGTTAACTCTGCAAAGATCTTATTCCCAAGCGGGATCCCACCAGTTGGTTTACCAAAGATTTCACCCGCAACGAAAGTGAAGGTAGCTAAATGAGCTTGATGTCCCAGCGCATTAACTACCGAAAATCACAACGGCCATCTGCGTTTGCGGGTTTTGATCCAATTCTCACAATCGCAGTTGCGCTCTTGCTCTTGATGGGAACTCTTCTCGTATATGCAGCCACGAGAAATTGGTATGCCGCAAATGGCTTAGATCCTGAGTACTACCTAAAGCGCCACGTTGTAAACATAATGATTGGTTCGCTCCTCGCATGGGGAACAACCATTATTGATTACCGTTTAATCCGCGCTTACACCCCATTTTTCTGGATCGCAGGTGTTATTGGTTTAACACTCGTGTTAATTCCAGGCATTGGCGATGAGGTTAACGGTGCAAAAGCTTGGATTGGACTACCTGGCGGATTCCAGGTGCAACCTGCTGAGTTAGCAAAAATTTCGATCATCGTAGGTATGTCAATGATTTTGTCGGAGCGCACTCACGATTCAGATGCTCCAACTCATAAAGATGTTATGCAGGCTTTGTTGGTCGCAGCCGTTCCGGTGTTGTTGATTTTGGCGCAGCCAGATATGGGAACAATCTTTATCATCAGCATTGCGGTAGTAACCATCATCGCCGTTTCAGGTGCTCCAATGCGCTGGGTGGTCGGACTATTACTGGTTGCAGTAATAGGAAGTTTTGCGGCGGTTCAAGTTGGCATAATTAACGACTATCAAGTCAAACGTTTGCAGGCTTTCGTAGATCCCAACGCAGATTCGCAGGGGAGTGGTTATCAGCTTCGCCAAGCCAGAATCACAGTTGGTTCGGGCGGACTTATCGGTACCGGTTTATTTAATGGACCACAAACAAACGGGCGCTTTGTTCCTGAACAGCAAACCGACTTCATATTTACAGTCGCAGGCGAAGAACTCGGATTTCTTGGTTGCGGATTTATATTGATTTTATATTTAACGGTTTTGATGCGCGCCTTTGGAATTGCGCGAAGATCGAGTGACCCATATGGAAAGTTGGTCTGTACAGGTGTAATCGCTTGGTTTGCTTTTCAAGCATTTGAAAATATTGGTATGACACTTGGCATGATGCCGATGACCGGTGTGCCACTTCCATTCGTCTCATATGGAGGTTCGAGCATGTTTGCCAACATGATCGGCTTTGGTCTCTTGCAGAACGTTCACGCTCGCCACCGCGGCTAATTTAGGTTCAAATCGCGCTCATTTCGCGATTTACCCCTGTCATCTGGCATACTTAACCCAACAGTTCAGCGCGGCTCGCGAACCAATTCGCGACACATAGCCAGCGGCGGACTAACAAAAGGTTTTTAAACGTAGTTTTTAAACAAAAAGGATTTGGTGCCATGGCGATTGAGCCAAAGTCACCGCGCAAGCGTGCGGTGAAAAAAGTAAGTAAGAAAAAAGCTGCTGAACTAGAAGCAAGCGTCGATACGACGCCTGCCGTAGAAGCAACTGAGGCGAAATCGAAGAAGAAAGCCCCTTCGATCCCCGTTCCAATTTTCCAAGCAGCACCGGCTGAGAAAGCCCCGAAGGCTGCGGCAAAGAAGAGCGCTAAAAAAGTTGAGGCCGTCGAAACCGAAGAGAAGGTGGATTCATCTTCTACAGGTACTGACTCTGCTGATTCTGAAGATTCCGATGCACGTGGTGGACGCAATCGTCGTCGCCGACGCGGAGGACGCGGTCGCCGTAAGCCAAATGCAGATGGTGCCGAAGGCACTTCATCTGAAGGTTCTGAAGACTCCGATGAATCTGAAGATTCTGGCGAAGAGTCAGCAGATGGTGCAACGCACCGTCGCCGTCGCCGTCGTCGCGCAACTGGCGAAGGTGTAACGCCTGGTGAGATTGTCGACGAAGATGGCGTAATAACAGTTGTTAAGGTGCGCGAAGTTCGTGAACGTACCGAACGTCCAGCACGCGCTGATCGCAATGAACGCGGAACACGTAACCGTGGTCGCGATCGCGGTGGTCGCAATGACAATCGAAGTGACAACCGCAGTGATTACCGCGAGCCTTATCGTCGTCGCGGAACAATTATTACCGATGGAGAATTCTTAGCGCGCCGTGAAAACGTTGATCGCGAGATGGTTGTTCGTCAGATTGGTGACCGTATTCAGATCGCAGTTATCGAAGATAAGGTCATGGTTGAGCATTACGTTAACCGTAACGCCAACGTTTCATACGTCGGAAACGTTTATCTTGGTCGAGTTCAGAACGTACTTCCTTCTATGGAAGCTGCGTTCGTTGATATCGGTAAGGGTCGAAACGCAGTTTTATATGCAGGTGAAGTTAACTGGGATGCCGCAGGTATTTCAGAGACGCAACCTCGTAAAATTGAAATGGTTTTAAAGACTGGTCAACCAGTACTTGTGCAGGTAACTAAAGATCCAATCGGTCAAAAGGGTGCGCGCTTAACTAGCCAGATCTCACTTCCTGGTCGTTATGTTGTTTATGTTCCTGGCGGCGGAATGAGTGGTATTTCAAAGCGCCTTCCTGAATCAGAACGCACACGTTTAAAGGCGATCTTAAAGAACTTAATCCCAGAAGAAGCAGGCGTAATTGTTCGTACTGCAGCGGAGGGCGTAAGTGAAGAAGAGCTAACAAATGACGTGGCACGCTTAAAGGCGCAATGGGAAGATATTTATCAGAAATCTGAAAATCCAAACTTCCATGCACCAGCGCTTCTGCTCTCTGAGCCAGATCTTGCGGTGCGCGTTATCCGCGATATCTTCAATGAAGATTTCCGTAAGCTAACTATTCAAGGAAATGAAGCTTGGGAAGAAATTAGTTCTTACCTTGGTTCAATTGCTCCCGAATTAGTTTCTAAACTTGAGAAGTACACCGGCAAGGGCGATCTATTTGCTGACTTCCGTGTTGAAGAACAACTAGCAAAGGCATTTGATCGCAAGGTTTACTTACCTTCAGGCGGTTCACTAGTTATCGATCGCACTGAAGCGATGATTGTTATCGACGTTAACACCGGTAAATTCATCGGTAAGGGCGGAAACCTTGAAGAGACTGTTACAAAGAACAACTTAGAAGCAGCAGAAGAAATTGCTCGTCAACTTCGCCTGCGTGACCTTGGTGGAATCATCGTCATCGACTTCATCGATATGGTTCTTGAATCTAACCGCGATGCCGTTCTACGTCGTTTAGTTGAATGTCTCGGCCGTGATCGCACCAAGCACCAAGTAGCTGAAGTAACTTCACTTGGTTTGGTACAGATGACCCGTAAGCGCGTTGGCCAAGGTCTCATCGAAGCCTTCTCAACAACTTGCGATTCTTGTGCTGGACGCGGAATTCATATCCACATGGAGCCGGTAAAGATGAAGGCGCCAATGCCACAAGTAAATTCACAATCAGCATCACATGAAGATGCCGATGAAGATCAGGCGACTGAACATGAATTTCATGAGACTTTGAATACTGAAACTTCTGCTGATTCCTCTACCGATTCCTCTGCTGATTCCTCAAGGGATAGCGATGATGAGGTAGAAGTTGAAGCCAAGCCAGCCGGGCGACGCCGTCGTCGGGCCGCATCTAGCGGGATCATTACCGCCTAGAAAACCCTCAATTTGACCCTGGGGGTACGAAATCCGTACCCTTAGCCTCTGCTCGAAGGACGCCCAACTGGGGGTTCATGAGCGTGAAATGAACTGGAGCAAGAATCGTGTACGCAATCGTTAAAGCTGGCGGACGCCAGGAGAAAGTCACCGTTGGTGAAACCATCACTGTCGATCGCATCGACCAGGCTGCTGGTGCAACCGTAACTTTCCCCG
>WLLM01000025.1 GCA_009700715.1 Actinomycetota bacterium | reverse complement strand
TGCCTGGCTAACTGTTCCTACTTCGTCGCGAGCTGCGGCGCCTGGATCGTATGACTTAACGAAATTCGCTAAGGCATCCCGAATTTCATTCGGTTGGATCTTGAGCTCTGCCATGTCGTTCTCCCTTTTCGTTTCTTCTTAAATCTTCTTTTATTGAATTTTTTACTTACGCGGACTGACCAACTAATGCACGCCCAGCGTTTGCCAGGCGGTTTACAACGCTTCCATCGACTAACTCATCTGCGAACTTGATTGAAACTCCACCCAGAATTGTTGGGTCGATTTGCACGTTAATGCGGATTGGTTGACCGACGTTCTTCTCCAGAACTGTTGCAAGTCGCTTTGACTGTGCATCAGATAGAGCAGTGGCGGTACGAACAACTGCGATTAGGCGGTTGCGACGGTTTGCCAAACCAAAGAGGTAATCAGCAAATGCTGCTTCGATGCTGCGTCCGCGAAGGGATGCAACAAGTGCGCTAGCAATCTTGACTGTTGAGGCAGATGCCTTCTTGCCAAGAACTTCAGCGATTAACGCTGACTTGGCGTCATTTGAACCAACGCTTACGAGCGCCTTGCGGAGTTCGAAGTTATCGGCAACAAGACGTGATGTTTCGAAGAATTCATCTTCTACGCGATCGAGTTCGCCGGCGATATTTGCTGCAGATGCTTCTGCCTCAATCGCTAGCTGCTCTGTTGCATAAACAAGATCCTTTGTCGCTGACCAACGTAGGCCGGAAAGCTCACTAAGAAGTGAGACCGCCATTGCGCCAGTTGATTTGGTGAAAAGATCTTTAACAAGTGCAGCCTTTGCTGCTTTATCGCGAGCTGGATCTGTAATTGCGCGACGCACAGAAGTGTTATCGGCAAAGAGATCTGCTGCTGCGAATAGATGAGAAGACAACTCTGAAGCTGATGCCGCGCTTGCGCCCTTGACTGCAGCATCGAGTGCAGCGCGTGCGGTCACGAGTGACTGACGGCTGCTACCTCCGAGGTGAATTCTCATTTTTTTACTTGCTCTTCTCTAGATCATCCAAGAAACGGTCAACGATCCGTGATTGACGAGCCTGGTCATCTAAAGATTCCCCGACAATCTTTGAAGCGAGTTCAACTGCAAGTGCACCGACTTCATTACGAAGTGATGTGATTGCTTGTTGGCGCTCTGCCTCAATGGATGCGTGTGCAGCAGAAGTAATTCGTGCTGCTTCTTCTTGTGCCTTGGCACGAAGTTCTTCAACAATAGATGCGCCCTGTACGCGAGCTTCTTCACGAAGTGATTGTGCTTCTTCGCGCGCTTTTGCAAGCTGCTCGTTGTACTGGGAAAGCGCGCGTTGCGCTTCGAGCTGCGCTTTTTCGGCGCGCTCCATTCCACCTTGAATTGCCTCGGTGCGTGCAGTGAATGCCTTTTCGAACATCGGCACCACTTTGCTGCGCAGAACGAGGAAGAGAAGTGAGAACGCAACAGCGCCCACGATCATTTCCGCGGTATGCGGAATGAGTGGATTCACTTTCTCTGCCTCGGCGGCAAGATTGAATTTCATCATAATTAGTTCAGTTTATTTTCTGGGCTAATTAGAGAACGAAAGCTAGAACGAGACCGAAGAGTGCGAGAGCTTCAGCGAGCGCGAATCCAAGGAACGCGATTGGCTGTAGAACGCTACGTGCTTCTGGCTGACGTGCAACGCCGTTGATGTAAGCGGCGAAGATAAGTCCGGTTGCAATACCAGGACCGATTGCTGCGAGGCCAAAACCGACCAGGTTGAGTGTGCCTTCCATTTTTTTACTGCCTTTCGTTAGGTGTTAGTGCTCGTCGGCAAGGGCGCCGGCGATGTAGAGAGCGGTCAACAGAGTAAAGATGTACGCCTGTAGACATTGGACCATGAACTCGAAGAAGGTCAACACAATGCCGATACCGAAGGCAAATGGGCTAACCAACTTCAAACCGATTGCACCTTGGGCTAGATGTTCTCCACCCAAGATAAACACGAGCAACAACAAGTGGCCCGCAAACATATTTGCAAAGAGACGCAGTGAGAGCGTCAATGGACGAACTAAGAAGAAGGTAAGAATTTCAAGTGGTGTAATCAAAATGTATGCAGCCTTTGGAACACCTGGCATAAACATGATGTCTTTGATGTACTTGAAAGCGCCTTGCTTGCGAATTCCGACATAGTGGAATGTAAAGAATGTGAAGAGCGCGAGTACGTAAGCAAAGCCGACGTGTGACATCGCTGGGAATTGAAGCAAAGGAACAATTCCGAATAAGTTATTTACAAGGATAAAAGTAAAGAGTGTGAAGAGGTATGGCACGAAGCGAAGGAATTCGTGGCCGATTACATCTTTAGCAAGATCGTTACGAACAAATGCGTAAACGCTTTCGCCGGCAAATTGCAGCTTAGAAGGCACGATCGCGGCCTTACGTGATGAAGCGATAAAGAAAACTGATATCACGACAACAGAGAGCAAAACTAAGAAGATTGGTTTAGTTGTGTATGGATTATCGCCAAAAATGGGTGGCAGTTCGAAGTCTTTGGTACTTGGCGGGACAAAGCCTTCGCCTTCAGCGCCTGAACGAACTAACGCGAGCACACGAACTCCAATTTATTAGCCGAGTTATGGGGATTGCCTGTAACGGGGCAACCTTATGGGCAAAAGGCTCCACCTGTGAAATCCAAAAACTGTGATTTGAGCCTAGGTCGGCTGCGCTATTCGCGCCCAAATCGTAGCCAGACCAAATAGATTGCCCCGCCCATACCCACGAGCAGGCCGGCCAAGGTTAGGTAACTGGTGCCGAGCCACTTATCGGCGGCATAGCCAACCCCGCCCCAGAAGAGGAGCCCTGAGAGGAGATATCCGAAGATCGTCCACATAGCGTTTTCATCGCGCTTGTTCTGACTGCTGTTGCTCACTTGGACCTCCGTGGCCGAATTTACGGTTTTGCTTGAGGTGGCAATGGTAGATGAGTTTTGAGCTTGAGGTAACTAGCGATCTCTCCCCCAAGCCAGGCGATCGTGAGGGCACACGCTGCGACGCCGAAGCTCAGCCGGTCGATTACCTCGCGATCGGTGTATTTGGCCAACGCCCATAAGAAGAGGCCAAGGAAGAAGAGTTTGGCAAAGTAAGAAAATAGCGCCATCGCCATGGTGCTGATCGGATCGAGGTTTCGAGTTAGGCGAGAGACCAAGATATGAACGATGAAATAAATCGCGACGATAAATTGTGCAAGTAGCGCACCATAGAAACCGGCGAGACCGCGAATAGCGGTGAAGAGAAGGATTGCAATAACACCAACAATCAAAGTTGGTTTAACAGCTCCACGAAGAAGTTGAGATTCATTTGATTGATCATTCTTCGAATCTTTAGGCATCGACTTTGCTTTCACTCGTGCGAAGAGATTTAGATTTCCCGCGGCTGAAGAAGATAGTAAATGCCAGCATTGCACCTGCAAATATCGCTGATGCCCATAAAGGTGCGAATGCCGAAACTGTTACTGGGAAAGCAATAGTTGCGGTCCAGAGATACATAATCGCTGCGGTGCGAATCTGGGTATTGCCCGCGCGCATGATGCGGTGATGTAAATGTTCTTTATCTGAAGAAAATGGAGATTTGCCGGCGCGAATACGGCGGAAGATTGCCAAAGTTAAATCAGCAAGTGGAATTGCTAAAACTGCGAATGGCAGCAGCAAAGGCAAGAGCGCAGGTCCTAACTTCTCTTCGCTAATTGCATTTGGATCCACTTGGCCGGTCAAGGTAATTGCCGATGCTGCCAGCATTAATCCAAGGAACATCGATCCCGAATCCCCCATAAATATGCGAGCAGGATGCGAGTTATGTGGCAAGAAGCCTAAACAAACACCAATCGCAATGGCGGTAATCAGAGATGGGGCACCTGCGCGATTAAAGCCATAAACAACTGCTAAGAGATAGGCAAAGGCAAAGAAGGCAGCGCCAGCAATTGCAACGATTCCGGCAGCCAATCCATCTAAACCGTCGATGAAGTTAACTGCGTTAATTGTTACCAAAACAATGAAAACGGTTAGAAGTTGACCAACACTTGGCGGCAACATTGTTACGCCATTGATTGGTAACCATAGGATCTGAATTCCGTAGAGCAGCAAGATTCCGGCCGCTAGCGCTTGGCCGGCTAACTTAGTAATAGCATCTAGTTCGAAGCGATCATCAACCATTCCTAGAAGAACTAAGAAAGTTCCAGCTAGAAAAATACCTTGCGCATCATGACCAAAAGATTTTCCAACAAGTTCTAAATTTCCAACTATTAAAAAGGTTGCGGTCATTGCAAGCCACATCGCTAACCCGCCCCATCGTGGAGTTGGAATAACGTGAATATCTCGTTTGCGAATCTCGGAGACGACTCCGAAGTGCAGCGCCCATTTTCTGACAAGCGGTGTAATTAGGTAACAGAGCGCTGCCGCCAGAAGAAGTGTTACTAGATATTCGCGCATGCGCTATCTGCCACCCTTAAGCGGTGTAAATCGGAAAGCGTGCAGTAAGTGCGTGCACTTCAGATTTAATTTCAGAGTGTGCTTTGGCATCTTCAGTTTTGATTGCACGCGAAATCAGCGATGCGATCTGCTGCATTTCGGGAACACCCATTCCTTGAGTAGTTGTCGCTGGTGTTCCGACGCGAATACCGCTGGTAATTCCGGGCTTTTCTGGATCGTAAGGAATCGAGTTCTTATTCATGACGATTCCAGCTGCGCCGCAACGTTCGTCGGCAACTTTTCCGGTAACGCCAGTACTGCGAATATCCATCAAAGCTAAGTGAGTTTGGGTTCCGCCAGAAACAGCGCGCATTCCCTCTTTTTCGAGCGCTGCCGCAAGTGCTTGCGCATTAACAATTACATCCTTGGCATACTTTTGATAAGCAGGAGTTGCACACTCTGCGAGTGCAACTGCTTTGCCAGCAACGGCAGACATGATTGGCCCGCCCTGCATTCCTGGGAATACTGCCTTATCGATCGCTGCAGCATGTTCGGCCTTTGCCAAGATCATGCCACCGCGTGGACCGCGTAAAACTTTATGGGTTGTAAATGAGACGACATCTGCATAAGGAACTGGTGATGGGATCGCTTTACCAGCAACGAGTCCGATGAAGTGAGCAGCATCGACCCACATAATCGCCCCGACCTCATCGCAGATCGCGCGGATCTTTTCAAAGTCGATAAGTGATGGGTAAGCGGTAGCGCCAGAGCAGATCATCTTTGGCTTGGTGCGAATCGCGATCTCGCGAAGCTCGTCATAATCAATTAACTCGTTATCTTGACGGACTCCATAAGACTCGACGTTAAACCACTTACCGGAAAAGTTAACGTGTGAGCCGTGAGTTAAGTGGCCACCATGTGGAAGTGACATTGCAAGAACGGTGTCACCTGGTTTGGTAAATGCTTGATAGACCGCAACGTTTGCGCTGGCGCCTGAGTGAGGTTGCACATTTGCGTGTTCGGCGCCAAATAAAGCTTTGGCGCGATCGATGGCGATCGTTTCGGCTTTATCTACTTCTTCGCAGCCACCGTAATAACGCTTTCCTGGATAGCCCTCTGCGTATTTATTGGAGAGAGTAGATCCGAGCGTTGCCAACACGGCGCGAGATGTGAAGTTTTCTGATGCGATTAACTGCAGATTGGTCTGCTGACGCTTGAGTTCGGAGAGTAAGACTGCGGCAATATCTGGATCTTGCTTGCTTAGCAGTTCGAAATCGGGGCCATAGAAAGTATCTGCGCTCATGCGCGCAAGCCTAAGCCTTACTGCGCAGAAATGTCAGGTGCGATCGCTGTGATTTGCTCAGCCGAGATAGCCCCGATGCGAACTATGCGGGGTGTATCTCCGTCGCAGGCAACGACGGTGCTGGCTGGGCCTTGCTCGAGTGGTCCAGCAGAGAAGATCGCAGCTACTTCAATATCGCTGAAATTTAATTTAGATGGATCGCTAATTGCGGATTTGCCGGCGAGAGCCGCAGATGCAACGGCAAGTGGACCATGCACCTTTGCCAACTCTGAAATAAATTCTGCAGCAGGAACGCGAACGCTAAATGAATCCAATTGTTGGCTATCGCCTAAATCCCAATTAAGTCCGCGCTGTGGTTTTAAATTTAGCGAAAGTAACCCGGGCCAGAAATTCTTCATCAGAGAGCGAACGCCATCGCTAACTTCGCGCGCGATTCCATCGATTGCAGCAGGGGATGAAATCAAGACCTGTGCAGCTACGCCAAGAGCATCTCCGCGCAATACGTGCAGAGCGCGCACCGCATCAGGAAAGAAAGCATCCGCAACAAGTGCATAAGAATTTTCCAGCGGGGCAACGATGACATATCCATCTTTTAGGGCTGCAGCCGCTTTCGCGATGTGATCGCTCTGGTTGCCTGAATTTAAATCGATTAGCGCCATGGTTTTTACTTTCTAACCGCTGATGTCCAACGAGGGCGACCGGTTAAATCTTGATGCAGAACGATCTCGTTAAACTCTTTTGAAAGAACGGCATCGATAGCGGCGCCTTGTTCTTCGGTATGTTCGATAGCCAAGACTCCCCCGCTCTTTAACAAACGGGCGGCGGCATCTATAAAACGTTTGGGAAGTTCCATCCCGGTTTCGCCACCGAAGAGCGCGATATGTGGCTCATGTTCTGCGACATCGCGCGGCAGAGATTGCTTATTAGGAATATATGGCGGATTTGCAATAACGATGTCGCATTTAACTCCGGGCAAAACATCTGCCACATCGCCTTCAACAACGCGCACGTTCTCTGAAATCTTGGCCACATTCTTCTTCAACCACTCGATTGCTTCGGGGCTCTTCTCAACTGCTATGACTCGTGATCTTGGCGCTTCGGTTGCAATCGCCAGCGAGAGCGCACCAGAACCGGCACCGAGATCAATTACTGAAATTTCGCCAGCAACCTTCTGCTCTAAATTTGCGATGTGAGTAAGTACTGCTTCAACTAACAATTCACTTTCGGGGCGGGGCACCAATACGCCAGGTCCAACTTCGATTTCCAAATGACGAAAATATGCAGTGCCGGTTAGATATTGCAGCGGTTCGTGAGATGCGCGGCGAGAAATTAGCTTGGCGAAGGTATCCTCAATTACCCCAAAATCACCAAGGGATTTAAGCGTTGCATCTAACTTAACTGAGTTATGCAGATCCATGCGTGTAACGCCAATTACATATGCAAATAAATGCTCGGCATCGATTTCGGCGATATCTGCTGCGGCTAACTTCTCTTTCGCCGAACGAAGCAGGCTCTTGATTTCGCGCATTTTTTGATTATCTAATTACTTGGGCTTAGTTCGTTGAAGAGAGCTTTGCTGCCTTATCGGCATCTAGTAAGGCCTGAACCACATCATCTAGTTCTCCATTTAGAACAGAATCTAGATTATTTGATTTGTAATTTACGCGGTGATCGCTGAGGCGATTTTCTGGGTAGTTATAAGTGCGGATACGTTCTGAGCGATCAACCGTGCGCACTTGGCTCTTACGTTCTGCCATCGCAGCAGCTTCAGCTTTTTCTTGGGCATCTGCAAGCAAACGCGCGCGCAAGATACGTAGCGCTGATTCTTTATTTTGCAGCTGTGACTTTTCATTCTGACAGGAAACAACAATGCCGGTTGGCACGTGGGTCAGGCGTACTGCAGAGTCGGTTGTGTTAACTGACTGTCCACCAGGACCAGATGAGCGATAAACATCTACGCGCACATCGTTCATATTTAACTCAACATCTACTTCTTCAGCCTCTGGCAAGACAAGAACGCCTGCCGCTGATGTGTGAATACGTCCCTGGCTCTCAGTTTCGGGAACGCGCTGCACGCGGTGTACGCCGCCTTCAAACTTTAAGCGCGCATAAGGAGTTGTTCCGGGTTCTGGAGTTCCCTTTGATTTAATCGCCATGGAAATATCTTTATAGCCACCAAGATCAGATTCAGTTAGATCAATGATCTCAACTTTCCAATTGCGCTTTTCGGCATAGCGTTGATACATGCGTACCAAGTCGCCAGCAAAGAGCGCTGATTCATCTCCGCCCGCACCAGCTTTTACTTCAATAATCACATCGCGATCATCGTTGGGATCACGGGGCAGCAAGAGCTCTTCTAATTTATCCGCTGCTGCTTCAACAGCCGTCTCCATTGCTGGAAGTTCGGAAGCAAATGATTCATCTTCTTGCGCCATCTCGCGCGCTGCTTCTAGATCATCGGCGGCAGATTTCCAGGCGTTAAAGCCGGCAACAACGGGACCAAGCTGCGCATAGCGGCGACCAAGTTGGCGCGCCTTGCCTTGATCTTCGTGGATGGAAGGATCGGCCATCTGCTTTTCAAGTTCTTGATACTCGCGCACCATTTCATGTGCTGATGCAAAGCGATCGTTATCTTTTGCCAATTGGCTTCCCCTTTCTACGTTGTCTTCCTTGTATTTATGGTTTTGCTAGTTTTGCTAGTAGTAAATATCTTCAAGAAATAAAAAGACCGCGCCGCAACCTCAGAGGGTTGCGATGCGGTCTTTTAAGAAAGCTACTTCTTCTTACCGAAACGCTCTTCGAACTTAGCGACGCGTCCACCAGTATCGAGGATGCGCTGCTTACCTGTGTAGAACGGGTGGCAGACTGAACAAACTTCAACGTAGATAGATCCGCTAGCAACAGTTGAGCGGGTTAGAAACTTTTCACCGCAACCACAGGTTACCTGGGTCTCTTTGTACTCTGGATGGATA
>WLLM01000024.1 GCA_009700715.1 Actinomycetota bacterium | reverse complement strand
GTGTAAAAACACTTCTTGCCATTTTTAAGCGCTAAGAAGGCAGCGAACTCTCCGACGACAGTTTTTCCTGCACCAGTGGGAGCTGCGACCAATACTCCATGTCCGCTCTCGACGGCATGACAGGCTTGAATTTGGAACTCATCAAAAGGAAAAGGTGACTGAGCCAGAAATTCTTCAGTAACCGCGTGTTTGCTTCTGCTCTTTGCAGCGGCGAATTTTTCAGCGGGTGTACTCACGGGGTCCACGATAGTCCAGCACCTGCCATACATTCAGCACGAACTGGTAAACCGCCGATCCGTTCGCCATCGGCATATGCCACCGCCGAGGATGAGATTGAAACTTTGGCGCTGCGATAAATTCGAACTTGCGGATGGTCAATATGAGCACCTTTAAATACTTTTGGAAAGACCTTTATAAACTCTACTTTGCTAACTGGATGAAGAATCATGACATCAAAAAGCCCGTCCGTCATCGATGCGTTTGGACAGACCTGCATTCCGCCACCGTAACTCTTTCCGTTGGCTACTGCTATTAGCATCGCTTCAACTTGCAGTAACTGTGTATCTAGTTGGATTGTGTATTGAACCGGCGAAAATTTTGGGAGCTCTAAAGCGATTGCGACGTTGTACTTCATCGGACCTTTCGGCCACGTCATTGCGTTGGCTCGCTCATTAACAACCGAATCAAATCCCGTTGACAGGATTGCCCCAAACCACTCTGAATCAACCATCCCGAGATCAAGCGGTGTCGGTCTAGTTGTTGTTACAAAATTCAATTGTTCATTTATGGAATCAAGGCTCCACCCTAGGGCTCTTACTAGATCATTGCCAGTACCTGCTGGAATTACTGTAAACGGAATCTTTCTTGGAGCAACAGATTGGATTACTAAGTGCGCAAGTCCATCTCCACCAACTGCTATAACTCCCTGACATTGCCTTCCTTCTGGAAGATCAAGAAAGTTATCTAAATTAGCGCGAAGTTTCTGCGCTGAAGTTGCGGTAATAATTGTGTAATCCAGATCGTGGCTAGCAAAATAACCGGCAACCTCTTTCCCGCGAATGGCGCCGTTGCCACCACCGGAAATTGGATTTACTACGATTGCCCACATCGTTATTCCAGGTGGTTTTCTTTTTTCGCTCGTCGCCGATCATTCCAAAGTGCAAAGAGGCCAGATAGTAAATAGAGCAGGATCAACGGAACCGCGAGCAGAATCATTGAAAGTGGATCTGCGCTCGGTGTAAATCCAGCCACGAAGAGCACAATGCAGAAGACCCATATTCGCCATGGTCGCAATATTGCAACACCGCTCAAAAAACCGATCAAATTAAATGTCACTAGAAAGACGGGAAGTTCGAAGGCTATTCCAAAGAGCAGAATCGCCCGCATGACGAAGTCGAGATAGTCGTCAAACTTGACTAGGTTGGTAAGCGACTCGGGAGTAAAACCAAAAAGAACTTTTATCGCCACCGGCAAAATCGAATAACCGAGATAAGTTCCCGCAGCGAAGAAAGGAGTTGCTGCAACAAAGAAGAAGATGGAGTTACGTTTCTCTTTGCGGTGTAACGCTGGAGCTATGAAGGCCCAAAGTTGGTACAACCAGATTGGTGCACTCAGAATCACACCCGTTAGTAGCGCCACCTTTATTTGAAGGTTTAGCGGCCCCAGAACACCATTTATATAAAGAGATCCACAAGTATTGGAACCCGTGCGTTGTGCCGCCGCCAAATCACAGACCGGCTTCGCAAGCTTGGTGATGATTTCGTTATAGAAGAACCAACCAATTAGCGCTGCCAGCGAGATCGCACTTGCTGATCGAACTACTCGTTTTCTAAACTCACGTAGATGCTCAAGAAGGGGCATTTTCGCCGCATCAAATCTCGCCGCCATCACTGATTAAAACTTTTGATTAACGGTTACTTAGATGAAGAATCGTCGTCGTTCTTCTTATCATCCCCATCGTTCTTCATCTCTTTCATCTCGCTCTTGAAGATGCGAAGTGATCGCCCAAGTGAGCGCGCCGAGTCAGGAAGACGCTTGGCTCCGAATAGAACAACTACGACAATGAGTAGTAAGAGAATATGGCTTGGTTCGCGTAGGAAAGGCATGAGGAAAAGATATCGCATCTCAGACGTTAATCGAAGGTACCGGCGCCAGTGCTAAGCGAAGACCTTATTCTTGTATAGATCCAGAGTGGCGTGGGCCTTCTCCCCGACTAGCTTGGCTAGTTCGATAGGTTCAATTATTTCCGTATTGCCCAAGGTACTTAAGAAATTGCGGATCAGCCAGTCCTGACTAAAGGATTCGACTGAGAACTCTTCATCGCTTTTCCCGGAAACGCTTGCAGTATTCAAACGGAATCGTTCAAGTGTCGTTCGTAAACGGTTGTTGATCCGACATTTTGCTTTAAACATTTCCGACCTAGAGGCGCTTTCATTGGAGACTTCGCTGAGTACCTCGGAAATTTGGGCATCAAAAAAATTATCAAGGCGGAAAGTCCGAAAGCCCTTAGCCTGATAGCAATAAGCAAAGAGAGTTTCTAGACCATTATCCTCACCGAGTTCAAGTGGAGTTATCCGTCGTAAAGACACCTGATCTCTTATTAGCGAGTGGTATTCAATCTCAAGATCTTTGCGCTCTTTCATCGCACGTAAGATGACTGCACGATGTGCGCTATTGACGGTTGGCGTTACAAACGCGATATCACCAATTAAACCCTTAATTTTTTCCGCCAACGAAGATATGGCACCGTTTAGATCGCCACGTTCAGACGGTATCGATTCTTTAAGTAAATCCAAACCGATGGCTATGACTACCAACTCCTCCTTCGTAAGAAGGCGAACCTTCTGAAGAACCTCTGCATTTCGGATAGAAACAAATCCAGAGTCAAAGGAAAGATCTATTAGTTCAAGAGGTGTATATCCAGGAAGCCCGCACATCCAAAGGGTATTTAGATCATCGAGAAGTTCGGTGACGCTGATATCAAACTCGATCGCCAAATCCTTTAGAGATACACCTTGGTGGGTAGAGATATATGGGACGAGATCGAGCAATCGTGCAGCTTTCGAGATTGGTGAGCTTTGAGTTTTAGCCATAGGACTTCACCCCGTTTTCCAAACGAAGAATTATTTCATCGCGTAGATCCTGCGGCGAATGAAGCACAACGTCATCGCCATACCAAAGCAGTTCTTCTATCAATCGTTCCCGATCACGGAAAGTTAACGAAACTAGATCCCAACCCGGGATCTTCGAAGGTTGCAACGAATTAGCGGCCCTCGATCTCAGAGAGAGCGCGCGACCAGTTCTTAGATAGAGATGCGCAGTAAATAATTCATCCGAGTCTTCCATCTGGCTGCGCAATTGGAAGGATTCAGGTATCTCGTATGCACCAGACTTGCCTTCTTCTTGGATATCACTTGCAATCCGATCTAAACGGAAACTGCGAAGCGAGCCCTTCTCGAGATCTTGTCCATACAAATACCAATGACCGTACTGTGAAGCAACCGCGTAAGGAGCAATCTTGCGAACTTGGCTCTGCAGATTCTCGTTCAAATATTGGAAAGAGATCCGTTTCTTAGCGGTGATAGCCGCTATCGCCAACTGTAAATTCTTATCTCGAATATTTGCATGCGGCGCTAACTCCGGGATTGAATCGAGATCAGATTCGATACCAATGGCATGGAGTTTGCGTAGCGCTGTTAAGGCAGAACCATCTAGAGCGGCGCCACGCCAAGCCTCAGCGGCGAGAGATAAGAGTGAAACTTCCTGGCTAGAGATTTCACCTAACTGAAACTGGTAACTATCGGGCTTAATTCGGTAACCCGCTTCATCTTCAAATAAAGGATCAAATGAACCAACTTCGATTTCAATTCCGAGATTTCGTAGGTCATCCTTATCGCGTTCAAACATCCGCTCTTTGCTTTCAGCCGAGCCTTCGTAACCATCAACGGTACGAAATATCTCCGATTTGGTGATGTAACGCTTGGTGGCAAGAAGTGCGATTGTTAAATTAACAAGCCGCTCAGTCTTCCGCGACACCGTAAGAACCTTTCGCAGGGCGGCGACGTCGAGCCAGAACTTCCACACCTGGAGCCATGCGACGGGAAAAAATTAGGAATCCAGTATGGCCAATCATTCGCTGTTGTGGTCTAACTGCTAAGCCTTCATGATGCCAACCGCGAACCATACTTTCAAAACTCTCTGGTTCAGTGAAATGTCCATCATCCTTGAGCGCCTCTGCGGTCGCCGAGAGCTGAGTAGTCGTTGCAACATATGCCATGAACACTCCCCCAGGTCGAAGAACTTTCGCGGCCATTTCCACGCACTCCCAAGGCGCAAGCATGTCAAGAATCACGCGATCAAATTCTTCTGTGAACTCCTGCTCTTGAACAGAACCAATGGCCAATGACCAGTTTTCGGGACGCCCACCAAAATAATTTTCGATATTTGATGTTGCATTAGCTGCAAACTCTTCGCGACGTTCTACCGAATGAACCGAACCTTTTGGACCAACGGCGCGAAGTAAGGAGAGGGTTAACGCCCCGCTACCAACTCCGGCTTCTAGTACTCGTGCACCAGGAAAAATATCTGCGAAACCGACGATAAGCGCGGCATCTTTGGGATAAACAATTGTTGCGCCACGTGGCATTGAAAGAACGTAATCAGTGAGTAATGGAATGAAAGCGGTAAATTTTAGGCCTGCACTTGTGCTGACAACGGATCCTTCAGGCAAGCCAATCAAATCATCGTGAACGATCCAACCTTTGTGGGTGTGCCACTCTTTACCCGGAGTAATCGTGATGCTGTAAATCTTTCCCTTTTGATCGGTTAGCTGAACTCGATCGCCCGCCACGAAGTGACCGCGATTGGCGGTTTCAGTTTTCAGGTTGATTTCATCCATGGACACGGGAGCATCTTAGGCGCAAAATCGCGGCGATTGGCAGCAGCGCTAAATTTCGTCAACAAAAGGGTATCTTCCTTCATTGTGAGCCAATTGAGACTATCTCCTAGCCGTATAAACGACTTCAACAATTGCCCACAGTTATATAAATACCGAACCATGGATCTTCTCCCCGAACCACCCAGCGTTGATGCCGAACGCGGCACATTAATTCACACAGTTCTTGAGGATCTCTTCGAACTGCCTGCCTCCGAGAGAACAGTTACCAAAGCATCCGAAATGCTCCCGGAAAGATGGCAATCGCAGATTGCTGCCAAGCCAGAGATCGCTGAATTAGTTTTAGATTCTGGGGCATGGTTTAAAAGGGCGGAAGAGTTGTTAGGAAATTACTTCACTTTAGAAAATCCGACGAAGTTCGAACCAACATTTCGCGAGTTGCATCTTGAGATGGATCTATCCCCCGAGCTCTATCTGCACGGTTATGTCGATCGCCTTGATGTCGCACCTACAGGTGAGGTGCGAATTGTTGACTACAAAACTGGCAAATCTCCAAAACCCGGCTGGGAAGAGAAGGCGCTCTTTCAATTGCGCGTCTATGCGCTGCTCTACTGGAAAAACAATGGAGTCATTCCAAAACTTTTACAACTGATCTATATGGGCGATACCCGGCTTGTGAAGAGCGTGCCCACTGAAAATGATCTAATAAAGACCGAACGTATTCTCTTTGATATCGCAGCGGATATTTTGCGAGCTATTGAAAGAAATGAATTCCGACCAAGACCTACAAAGCTCTGCGATTGGTGCTTCTTTAAGACTATCTGCCCAGCTCACGTTGGTTAGTTTCAAACCATTTTTCAAGGTTTGATAGGTCAATTTCTTCGAAGCTGGAAATAACTTTCAATCGCGGAGCCTCTTCGATTTTTACATAATGTGGCACAGCAACCACAAAGGCACCGCTTGCAACTGCCGCCGCTATTCCTGTCGGTGAATCTTCAAAAATAAGGCACTCTGAAATATCTACGTTAAGAAGTTTGGCTGCGTGAAGATACGGATCGGGAAAGGGCTTGGTTCGCTCAATGTCGCCTGCCGCAACTGAGATATCAAAGTATTTTTCGCTCATACCTAACAAAACTCCATCAACAATTGGGCGAGGACTTGCGGATACCAAACCTTGCTTTATTCCACTCTTATTTACTATCTTTGAAAAATTGAGGGCACCTGGCATCAGTGGAACTTTCTTAGAGAGCCGCTGAGTCATCTCCGCAATGATCATCGCCTCCAACTCTTTGGGGCTCTTACGTTCTTGTAAACAAGCCGACATATATTCGGCAACGCGACTTAAAGGACCACCGAGGCAATGCAGTTGATCTTCCGGTTGCCAGTCGTAGCCGTTCTCTTTCATCATCAGCGTTTCCGCCTCGTGCCACTGCGGCTCTGAATCTAGAAAGAGCCCATCCATGTCAAAGAAGACAGATTGAAAGCTCAATTTGCGTTGAAATATTTCGCTTCAGGATGATGCACGATTATTGCTGAGGTGCTCTGCTCTGGATGCAGTTGGAACTCTTCTGAAAGTTCAACCCCGATACGATCCGGTTCAAGAAGTTCACAAAGTTGAACTTGTTGTTCGATATCAGGGCAAGCTGGGTAACCGAATGAATAACGCGACCCGCGGTATCCCTGATCAAGAATTCCCTGCAGATCTGGCGCATCATCACCACGAACACTGAACTCTTCGCGAACGCGGGCATGCCAGTGCTCTGCTAGCGCTTCAGTTAATTGCACTGAAAGTCCGTGTAACTCAAGATATTCGCGGTAGTTATTCGCTGCAAAGAGTTCGTTAGCTGCCTTACTGATTTCACTGCCCATCGTGACGACATGGAATGCAACAACATCTGTCTTTCCAGAATCTTTAGCAGCAAAGAAATCACTTAAGCAAAGTCGACGATCTCGTGATTGGCGAGGGAAGGAGAATCGTGTCCGCTCTTTTCCTTTATCGGGACCTTCATGATGCAAGATCACTAGATCATTTCCTTCACTGACACAAGGAAAATATCCGTAAACAACGGCGGCATTTAGCCAACCCTTGGATTGAACTTGGTTTAACAGCGCACGCAGACGTGGACGTCCTTCGCTCTCAACCATCGACTCGTACTCACCACGCGCGCCCTTGAGCCCCCATTGACCAACGAATAGCGCTCTTTCATCGAGCATGCCTACGTAATCTGCCAGTGGTACACCCTTAATGATTCGAGATCCAAAGAACGGAGCAGATGGAATATCGATATCAACAGCAACATCGCTTCGCTTTGTATCGATTACACGATCTTCATCCTTCTTCGGACGCAGTGGAACTTTGCGTTCGCGAAGCGCCGGAAGCTCAGCGCCTGGAACACCACGTTTTACCGCCATGATTGAGTCCATCAAACGTAAACCTTCAAAGGCATCGCGCGCATAACGCACTTCACCTGGGAACATCGCTGCTAAATCCTGTTCGACGAAGGCGCGGGTTAGCGCTGCTCCCCCGAGTACAACCGGCCATTTCTCAGCGAGACCGCGATTGGTTAGCTCTTCAAGATTTTCTTTCATAATCACAGTTGATTTAACAAGCAAACCGCTCATACCAATCGCATCGGCATTTGATTCTTGCGCTGCATCAATAATTTGATTAATCGTCTGCTTGATACCGATATTGACTACGGTGTATCCGTTATTGCTCAAAATAATATCCACCAAGTTTTTACCGATGTCATGCACATCGCCCTTAACGGTGGCGAGCAACATGGTGCCGCGGCCTTCGTCATCCGTCTTTTCCATATGAGGCTCTAGATAAGCCACCGCCGTCTTCATAACTTCTGCACTTTGGAGAACGAATGGGAGTTGCATTTCACCTTTACCGAAGAGCTCCCCAACGACCTTCATGCCTTCAAGCAGATAATCATTAATAATCGCTAGTGGCTTAATTCCATCTTGCATTGCAGTATCAAGGTCATCGCTTAACCCAACTTTTTCACCATCAATAATTCGTCG
This sequence comes from Actinomycetota bacterium, assembly GCA_009700715.1. Taxonomy (GTDB): domain Bacteria; phylum Actinomycetota; class Actinomycetes; order Nanopelagicales; family Nanopelagicaceae; genus Planktophila. Next base: position 808 of record WLLM01000024.1, on the reverse strand, counting down.
TTGCAAGCGTTCAGTTAAAGGGAGTGCGGCAAGTTCGGAGGCGCGAACGTTTCGTGAGGCGGCAAGTTCGACACCCTCGAAGAGTTGTAGAAATTCGGTAAGTGGGTCGTAAATACAAGTCTCGCCCTCATATCTACGACGATCGTAAATTAAATCCAGGGCTACCTCTTTATGTCGTTCTTCGATGCGCGCTAAAGGAGTGATCTTTGACGGATGAACGATCGCCGAATCTAATCCAGCGGCAACGCATTCGTGGAGAAAGACTGAGTTCAGAACTACGCGTGCTGCGGGATTCAAACCAAAGGAAACATTCGATACTCCGAGCGTTGTTTGTACCTCTGGATATTCGCTTTTAAGAGTGCGAATAGCATCTATCGTTTCAATACCGTCACGTCGCGTCTCTTCTTGCCCGGTTGCGATTGGGAAAGTTAGACAGTCGATAAGAATGTCGCCAGTTTTCATCTGCCAGTTACCGGTTAAATCTTCAATTAGTCGGCGCGCAACTCGCAATTTCCACTCAGATGTACGCGCTTGTCCTTCTTCATCGATGGTTAACGCAACCACTGTAGCCCCGTGCTCCTGTACCAAAGGCATGATTCGGGCAAAGCGAGATTTTGGACCATCTCCATCTTCATAGTTGACCGAGTTGATTACGCTGCGACCGCCAAGTGCTTCGAGTCCAGCTTTTAGAACATTTGGTTCAGTTGAATCAAGAACTATTGGAAGAGTTGATGCGGTTGCAAAACGTGAAGCAATTTCGTGCATATCTCTAGCGCCATCGCGACCTACATAATCGACTGAAAGATCG
>WLLM01000023.1 GCA_009700715.1 Actinomycetota bacterium | reverse complement strand
TGCGCTCCAAGGGTTTGAAGTGCGCTAAGTACCGATGAATCTTTGGCATCCGAGCCAGTAACTGTAATTCCGTGAGATAACGCAATACGCGCTAAGCCACTCATGCCCGCGCCACCGATTCCAATAAAGTGCAGGCGCTTGCCTGACCACTTTGAAATATCGCTGGCCACTAGATAGCGCCTTTCGCTAACGCAGATTCCATAAGCGCAACTATCTTTTCGCTAGCAGCAAGATCTGATGTGTTTCCAGTAATTGGAGCCATTTGGCTATTCTGCAGTAAGCGGTCGATATTTCTAGATATCCAGTCAGCGCTAAATTCACTTTGATCCACGATTTCACCACGCGATTGCTCAACTATCAGACGCGCATTTACCTTCTGTTCGCCATTTCCAATCGCTAAAGGAATAAATAAGGCATATCTTCCAAGCGCATTTACCTCAGAACATGTGACCGCACCGCTACGTGCGATAACTAAATCCGCCGCCAGATATGCAGTAGCCATATCTTCGATATAGGAAACCGGTTTATATCCCATAGCCGCTGAAGGTAGTTGGTTGGCCTTGCCGAGCGCATGGAGCACCTGCGTGCCGGATTTAGCCAAAGTTGGTAGAGCCGCGGCGATGACCTTATTTAACGCAACTGAGCCTTGCGAGCCGAAGAAGATTGCAACAACTGGTGCGCTCTCGCTGAAGCCAAGAGATTTCTTGGCGTTATTTCTCGCCAGATTCCAATCCGTAGAACTTAGTGAAAGTGCATTGGCGACATCGCCGCGTAATGGAAGGCCGGTAATTAGCGCTTTGCTTAACTTGCCGTTATGAATTGGCTGAGCAACGGCCAGGAAATTTGTAAAGAGCGCACCTAAACGATTGGCTAGACCAGGCTTGGCATTTGCTTCATGGATAACGATCGGGATATTTAGAGATCGCGCAGCCAAATACGCAGGTCCTGATACATATCCACCAAATCCAACTAGCAAATCCGCGTCCCTAAGCGCTGTGCGAGATTCAAGAAATGCGTGAGTCAAAGTTGTCGGTGCAAGAAAAAGAGAGAGTGAAATTTTGCGCGGGATAACTACTTTAGGGATGTGGGTAAGACTAAATCCTGCAGCCGGAACTAATTGGTTCTCTAAACCAGATTTTGTTCCTAAGAATTGAATCTGATCCTGCGGATGGTTCTGGCGCCATGCTCGCGCAACTGCCAAAGCTGGCTCAATATGGCCAGCGGTTCCACCACCTGCAAGAACAATTTTCATGGTGTGCGTAATCTACGCCGTTCTATCGCCTTATGTAGTTCGTTCTTAACTTCCGGATCGCGCAACGCGCTTCCGAATACATAGCCCAAGCCGAGATATAAAGAGATTAGCGCTGATCCGCCATATGAAACAAAGGGCAAGGTGACGCCAACTACTGGTAGAACGCTAGTTGCAGACCCGACATTTAAAACTGTCTGTACTGCGATCCAGCAACCAATACCTGAACCAACATAACGAGACATGGGATCTTTACAGCGGAGCGAGATCTTAAAGATTGAAAAAATCAAAGCTGCTAAAAGAGCAAGTACGACAAGCGTTCCGAGGAGTCCGAGTTCTTCACCGATCACTGCAAAGATAAAGTCGGTATGAGCCTCCGCCAGATTTCCCCACTTCTGTCGGCTGCCACCTAAACCAACTCCGAAAATTCCACCAGAAGCTAATCCGAGCAAACTATGAGCTGGTTGCCATCCTGCATTTTTATATTGATCTGCAGCAAAGGGATCGAAGACAACTAAGAAACGTTCGGCGCGGTATCCGGCAGTTGCAATTAGGCCGGCAAGAATTACGGCGCCTACTGCCACCATTGAACCAAGTAAACGTAGTTCAACACCGGAGACAAAAAGAAGCCCTCCAAGGATTGCCGCCATTACGCAAGCGGTACCAAGATCATGGCCCACCATGATTAGCGCAAGTACGACCATAAAGCCTGGAGTAATCATCGCGAAGACATTGACGCGTGTTTTTCCAGCTCGTTCTTGATTAGCCAGTAAATAGCTTGCCCAAAGAATCAGAAGAAACTTCGCAATCTCACTTGGCTGTACATCTACAAAAGGGAGCGCAATCCAGTTGGTATTTCCATTTACCGTCTTTCCAACGCCAGGTATCTGCAAGATTGCCAAGATTAAAACTGAAATAAGAAGGCCAAATCTTGCGAGAATGCGCCATTGGGCGAGCGAGCGTTGCGACAAATAGATGGCCAGCGGAATAGAAAGCGCAAAAAAGATAAATTGGCGCAAGACAATCGCCACGGCATTTCCCTTGGTATCAAGTGAGTGAATAGAAGATGCCGAAAAGACCATGACTAGTCCGATTACCGAAAGTGAGATCGAACTTACCGCCAAGATATAGAAATTATTTACTGGCTTAGATAGAAACTTTGAGGAAGTGGTCATTGCATTACTTTCTTTACGGCAGCAGCGAACCTATCTCCGCGATCGGAGTAGGAGATGAATTGATCCATTGAGGCACAGGCGGGAGCGAGCAAAACCGTATCCCCCGCTTTGGCTCTCTCGGCTGCTGCTTTTACGACAGCTTCCATCAATGAATTATCTGGCTCGCCTTTTCTGTAACTGCTCGACGCATCGATGTAAATAATTTCGATTTCGGGCGCTTGTCCACGAAGTTCGTTGGCGATTAATTCGCGGTCGGTTCCAATCAATATCGCTGCCTTGATTCGAGATTTACAACGAGTAATTAGCTCGCTCATTTCTGCACCTTTTGCCAAGCCGCCAGCCACCCAGATTGATGAGAGGGCAGACATTAGCGATGCCGCGGCTGCGTGAGGGTTGGTGGCCTTGGAATCGTTAATCCAAGTCACGCCATTATGAACAGCGACTTCTTCGATGCGATGGCGGCCAAGTGAAAATTTTTGTAATGCGCTTCTGATCGCTTCGGGGCTAACGCCAAGTGCGCGAACAAGTCCAGCAGCAGCTAACGCATTTGCAACGTTGTGCGGCACGGTCGGTTTTACATCGATAACTTCAGCCAGCATTGCCGCTTCTTGCGGATCGCTTACGAATGCACGATCAACCATTAGCTCCTCGACAACACCTATTTCACCAGGAGCGGGAGTATCAAGAGAGAAGAAGACTTTTCGCCCTTGCCAATGTGCAGCTTGGTTTACTACTTCAGGATCTCCTGCATTAAAGAGACCGGTTGATGAACGATCCAAGATCGATCCCTTGACGCGTGCATATTCAGTGAATGTGCCATGCCAATCGACGTGATCCTGCGCAATATTTAAAATTGCGGCTGCTACGAAACTGGCTTCGCGCATCCAATGAAGTTGAAAAGAAGATAGTTCCAAAACAAGGACTTCATATTTTTCTGCGCTTTCGACGCTTTCGATAACAGTCGTGCCAACATTTCCGCAGGCAATCGCAGATATGCCGGCTTCGCGCAACATAGCTGCAGCCATCTCAACTGTAGTTGTCTTGCCGTTCGTGCCGGTCAGGGCAATCCAACGCTGTCCTGGCACTAGTTCTGCACGGAAAGACCACGCTAAATCGATCTCATTTACCAAGCGAATATTTGCTGCCATCGCTTTGGCAATTAGCGGATGACTTTCTTTCCAACCTGGTGAAACAACTATAAATTCATAGCCCGTTACAGTTACTTGATCTGGCTTTAAAACCTTAAATCCATCAACGTTATCTAATTGGTCATCAGCAAAATCAACTGTGGCACCCTTAACGCTAAGCGATTTAGCAACGGCGATACCAGTTACACCTGCACCCAGAATTAGTACATTGCTGCCAGTTAAATTAATTGCCATTGGCCATTTGCCTTAACTAGTTACCCATTGGGCATAGAAAAGACCTAAGCCCGCTGCCACACACAGGCCGGCAATAATCCAGAAGCGCAGCACGATTGTGACTTCTCCCCAACCCATAAGTTCGAAGTGGTGTTGTAGTGGAGCCATTTTAAATATTCGCTTGCCACCTGAAATTTTGAAGTAAGCAACTTGCAGAATCACCGAAGCGCTAATAATTACAAAGAGTCCGCCAAGTGGAATCAATAAAAGTTCGATGCGAAGTGAAGTTGCGATGCCGGCAAGCGCGCCACCTAGAGCAAGAGAACCCGTATCCCCCATAAATATCTTTGCAGGAGATGCATTCCACCAAAGGAATCCAGCACATGCCCCAGCTAGCGCAGCAGATAGGACGGCAAGATCAAGTGGATCTCGAACTAAATAACAATTTGCGCCAGGTGCAACTGCGCAGCTTTGGCCAAACTCCCAAACGCCAATCAATATAAATGCAATGAAGGTCATTACGGCGGCGCCTGTTGCTAAGCCATCTAAACCGTCTGTGAGGTTTACACCGTTACTTGTGGCAGTAACCATTAAAACAACCCAAATGATTACTAGGACCGTACCTAAAGCGATGGATGTATCGCGAACTGTCGATAAGTTCTGAGAAATTGGAGTTAGCCCATCGCGATCGGGGAAATGTATTCCTAAATATGCGAAGGTGGCGGCAACGAGTACCTGACCAATAATTTTCTGCTTGGCATTGAGCCCGAGTGATTTCTGGCGCGAAACTTTCAACCAATCATCCAAGAATCCGACAAAGCCAAGTCCGGTCATAAGTCCTAAGACGAGTAAGGCAGAGGTGCTAACAACGTTTTGGGTTATTGCGTGCGCAATAAAATATCCAAATGCTGATGCAAAAATAATTATGATTCCGCCCATAGTTGGCGTTCCGCGCTTGGTGTGATGTGAGGATGGGCCATCATCGCGAATTATTTGTCCGTAGCCGCGACGCGCTAAACCGCGAATAAGGGCAGGGGTGCCGAAGAGAGACAGAAACAGCGCGATCGCGCCGGCGATCAGAATTTCTCTCATTTAACTCTCTCCCCCATTAATTCTTTCGCTCCATCTTTTTACAATTAAATCTGCTAGAACTTCAAACTTTTCCGCTCTCGATGCTTTTACTAGAAGTACATCACCTTGGTTCATCTGATCAACTAACGCTTCTGCCTCTTCAAAACTTCTAAAACGATGTACTGCGATCTGACTCGACTCAGCGATCTCTGATGCATATTCATCAGCGCTGATACAAACCAGGTGATCGATTCCTAACTCTGAAGCAAGGGTGCCAAGGCTGGCATGGCGTTGTGGTGATGACGCGCCGAGTTCATGCATCTTTCCGAGGAAAGCCCAGGATTGACCACCGCGCTCTTGCGCGAATAAAACCAAGGTCCGAAGCGCCGCTTCGGTGGATTCAGGGCTTGCGTTATACGCATCGTTTATTAGAACCAAACCATCTAGCTCATGAATCTCCATGCGCCATTTACTATGAAGTTCAGCGGTAGAGAGAGCGCCTGCAATCAGGTCTATAGAAATACCAAGATTTGTAGCGATTGCTGCGGCAGCCAGCGCGTTAGCGACTTGGTGGATACCGGCGATACGCAGTCCAACTGCTGCGCGACCTGCAGGTGTTACCAAGTCAAAGTGCGGGCGACCTTCGCGAATTTCGATATCTGTAGCGCGAACATCAGCGCTAGTTGTTTCACCAAAAGTTATTGTCTTACCTTTGTGAAGAGTCTTCATCTCTTTAGTGAAATCGTCATATTGGCCAAGTACGGCAACTGCGCCATCTCTTAATGAGGAAATCATTTCGGATTTAGCTTTTGCTACGGCTTGCGCTGAACCAAATTCGCCAATGTGCGCAGATCCCACTTTTAGTACTACTCCGATATCTGGAGTCGCCATCTTGCAAAGTTCTGCGATATCTCCAATATGGCGCGCACCCATTTCTAGAATGCAGAATTTTGTCTGGGAATCAGATTGCAAAAGTGTTATAGGTGCGCCTAGTTCGTTATTGAAATTTCCCGCTGGTGCCACAGTCGGGGCCACTGTCGAAAGAATGTGGTTAAGCAGATCCTTGGTCGTGGTCTTGCCTTGCGAACCAGTTAGGGCTATTACCTTTAATTCTGGAAGTGAATTACGTACATAGGAAGCTAAAAGATTAAGAGCGTGCAAGACATCATCAACAACAATACAACGCTCAGGAACTTCGCGAGTTGTAAAGGCCAACACAGAGCCATTAACAAATGCATCCGCAATATATTGATGGCCATCTGAATTCTCGCCAATCAGCGCCAAGAATATTGAACCTGGTTTAGCCTCGTTTGAATTAAAGATTGGCGCGGATGTAACTGTGACATCGCTGCCGATTAGTTCTCCGCCTACGATTTCAGCGATCTGCGATGCCTGCAAATTAATCACTTGGCACCTGCAATCGCTTGTGCCAGAACTACTCGATCATCAAATGGTGATTTCTTTCCAGCGATTTCCTGGCCGACTTCGTGCCCCTTACCGAGAATTGCGACGGTATCAGTTGGATTTGCCAATGAGATTGCGTATTCAATCGCCAATTTACGATCTTCAATCACGCGAGATGGTTCAGAAATCTCTTGAGTACCAACCATCTGCTTCAAAATCGCTTTTGGATCTTCGGATCGAGGATTGTCACTGGTAAAGATCGCAACATCTGCGCCATTGATTAGGGCTTGGCCCATGACGGGACGTTTGCTGGAATCGCGGTCTCCCCCGCAACCCAACACTGCGATCACTTTGCCGGTTGTAAATCCACGAATTGATTGCAGAACATTTGTTACCGCATCCGGAGTATGCGCATAATCAACAACTGCTGTAAATGGCTGTCCAACACGTACTTCTTCCATTCGCCCTGCTGCGCCAATTAAGTTTGGAGCCGCGGCTGCTACATCAATTGGATCAACTCCTGATTCGACAGCGATGGCAATCGCCATCAAGAGATTATCGAGGTTATATCCCCCGCGTAGCTGAGTGGATGACTCGATAAGTATTCCGCCCGAACCACGCAACTTGAAGTGAACTTGTTTACCTGTTTCTTCGATTTCGGTGTAATGCCAACTGGCCTTTGGATTACTGCGGGATATCGATATAACCGGTAGTTCCGTAGCATTAGCTAGTTTTGCACCGTATGTATCATCGATATTAATTACCGCGTTATCGGCGTAGTTATAGGTAAAGAGCGCGGCTTTAGCGGCGAAGTAACTTTCTATATCTCCATGAAAATCTAGATGGTCCTGTGAAAGATTTGTGAAACCTACATATGAGAAATGTGCGCCTTGAACTCGATGCAGAGAGACAGCATGACTGGAAACTTCCATAACCAAATGGCGCATATGGCGTTCGCGCATAGTGGCGGCGATCGCTTGTAGTTCAGTTGCTTCTGGAGTCGTGCGCAAGCTTTCTATTGCATCTTTTCCGATTCGAGTCTCGATGGTTCCGATGAGCCCACAATCACGTCCTGCTGCTTCAAAGATTTGATAAAGCAAAGTGGTAACAGTTGTCTTGCCATTCGTACCGGTAATACCAACGCTTGCTAGGTCTCGCATTGGTTCGTTGTAGAAGAGCGCCGCGACTGCCCCGGCGGCTTGCTTTGGATTATTAACAACAAGAACCGGAACTCCTTTTACAAGTGAAGCGCCTTTTTGATCAGTAAGTACCGCCACCGCACCTTTGCTTATTGCATTTGCCGCAAACTCTGCGCCGTGGCGATTTGCACCCGGCATGGCGATAAATAGATCACCTGGCTCAACATCTGAATCGCTATGTGTTACGCCAGTGATTTCAATTCTTGCCAGTTCTGAATCAGATAGGTCAGCAGATGCCGTAGCAGCGCCAGCAACTTTCTGTAAATTTAAAACGCTCTGGCTAAATGGTCGCATTATCTGCTCTTTAAACTCGCCTGGGTGGTCGTAGCAGCGGCGGTGCGCTGCTTGTTACGAAGTTCTGCTTGAGTAAGCGCAACTGGCATAACTTTCGTTCCAGTTGGTGCAACGTGTTCGGATTGCAGAACAAAGGTCATAACCTTTTTAAATACTGGACCAGCAAGTGAACCGCCGTAGTGAGCGCCTTTTGGATCTTGAATAGTCACGCTGATTACATACTTTGGAGCATCCGCTGGTGCAAAACCAATAAATGATGCGGTGTAACCGCTATAGCAACCACAACCTGAGTCATAACGCATCGCTGTACCAGTCTTACCTGCGACGCGATAGCCAGGAATCGCTGCGCTAGGCGCCGTTCCTTGTCCAGATACAACGGATTCCATCATGATGCGAAGCTGTTGTGCTGTTTGCGCACTTACAACACGTTGCGTTGTTCGCGCAGAAGCGGCCGTAAATTTTCCGGAAGGATCGCTGGTCCCTGCAATAACTGTTGGTGATACTCGCACGCCATCATTGGCGATCGTCGCGAAAATACTTGTAGCTTGCATCGCTGTAAGTGAGTACCCCTGACCAAATGCAACTGTTGGAGCTGTAGTTCCCGACCAATCACTCACTGGGCGAAATAGCCCCTTGGATTCACCAGGGAGTCCTGAACCGGTGGAGATACCAATTCCGAACTTTGATAGGTAATCATGCAATGTATCGTTAGAGAGCATTTCGCCAATTTTTATTGTTCCAGTATTGGATGAGACTGCAAGAATTCCTGATGTAGTTAACTTCTGAACTGGATGGCGTTCGTGGTCATGGAAGGTATCTCCCCCGCGCTTAATTGAATATGGAACTGTCAAAACCGTTTCAGGAGTAATTTTCTTCTCTTCTAGCGCCGCAGCCAGCGTCATGATCTTTCCTGTAGATCCTGGCTCGTAGACATCTTGTACAGATGGGTTTCTCATCAACGATGGAGAAACGCTCTTTGTGTTATTTGGATCGAAGGTTGGCGCAGTTGCATGTGCCAAGATCTGGCCAGTTTTAGGATCCATAACAATTACAGTTCCGCTGACAGCGCGCGCCTTGCTGACGGCTTCTTGGATCGCATTTGCGGCAACCCATTGCACATCACGATCGATTGTTAAGCGAACGGTGGTTCCTTTTTGTGCAGAAATAATCTCGTTCTGTGATCCAGGAATTTCAGCACCTAAGCCACGTGCATACGAATAACGACCGTCTGTGCCCGAGATTAGAGAATTCATACTTGATTCAAGTCCAGTAGCGCCGATGCCATCTTGACGAACGAATCCGACGAGTGATGAAACCAATGATCCTGATGGATATTCGCGGATGTAGTTACGTTCTGCGAAGAAACCTAAAATTCGCTTATCAAAATTCTCTTTAGTTAGCGCCGCATTGTGAGTATCAATGGCATCGCTGAGATTGCGCCAAACAGCTGGCTTCGCGCTGCGTGCAACCATTGAATATCGCTTAGTTCCTGAAATCGCACTTTGAACTTGTGCAACAGTCATGCCCAGAATGGGAGCTGCAAAGTTGGCA
>WLLM01000022.1 GCA_009700715.1 Actinomycetota bacterium | reverse complement strand
CTAGAACTAGCCTTCTTAGTTGCTGAAATGTTGCGCGATCGCTAATTTAGCGCCGTGCCACTTCAGATCTCGCAATTTAAATCTCCTATTGGAGTTCTAAATCTAATTGCCGATGATCAAATCCTTCTCGGGCTAAATCTTTCCAATGTAAAGGCGCTCAAAGATGGCCTCTCGCAAGAAGATTACGAAAAGGGCTTTAAGGAAGTTTCTAAGATTGCAGTAATCACAGATTTGTTGAGCGATTACTTTGCCGGCGATATCGACGCGATCAACGGAATATCGGTACGCCAACCTGGTGCTCCTTTTTCACAAGCGGCATGGAAGGCGATGCGCAAAGTTAAAGGTGGCAAAGTTCTTTCTTATGCAGATTTGGCAGATCGCGCGGGATCTGCGGCAGCGGTTCGTGCAGCAGGATCTGCTTGCGCCAAGAATGCGATCGCACTCGTTGTGCCATGTCATCGCATAGTAAAAACTGGGGGAGCCCTCGGTAACTACGCCTATGGGCTAAGTAAGAAAGAGTGGCTATTACGCCACGAGAACGCGCTTTAATATTTCAATTGCGGCAGCGCATTGTTGGTCGTCAAAATCTAAGTGAGTTACCAAGCGCGCATACTTAGGACCGAGAGCGCTAATCCAAAGACCTGCATCACGGCAACGCGTTGCAAGTTCTGCGGCTGTATATGGCGCATTTGCTAAATCAAGTCCAACGATATTTGTCTCAACTAAAGCCGGATCAACAAAAGATTTATCAACGGCAGCGATGGCCACTGCTAACTCTTTAGCGCGTCGGTGATCTTCGGATAAGCGAGCGATGTTGTTATCGAGTGCGTAATGCGCAGCTCCGGCCAATAATCCAACTTGGCGCATTCCGGCGCCGTAACGCTTGCGCCAAACGCGCGCCTTAGCAACGCGCTCTTTAGTGCTGAGCATTACCGAACCAATTGGGGCGCCTAAGCCTTTAGATAAACAGACGCTGATCGTGTCGAAGTATTTTCCATATTCGTTGAAAGCAACGCCACTTGCAACGTGAGCATTCCAGATACGTGCACCATCTAAGTGCAGAGCAACTCCAATTTCATCGGCGCCTTTACGAAGCGCTTTGATTTGATCAAGTGGTTGCACGGTGCCGCCACCAAAGTTATGGGTATTTTCGACAGCGATAGCCGTGGTCGAGACCAAGTACGGGCCAGAGTTCGGACGGGCGATTTCTAGCGCATCCTCTGCAACTAGTATCCCATTTTTAGCCGGCCAAGTACGAGTTGTAATTCCGCTAAAGACAGCGGCGGCGCCGAGTTCGGCGCGAACAATATGTGAATTAGTTTCGGCGATTAACTCTTCGCCAGGGGCAACGAGCATGCGAATCGCAAGTTGATTTGCCAGCGAACCAGTTGGTGTAAATACACCAGCTTCTTTACCGAAAAGTGCGGCAACGCGTTCTTCCAGTGAATTAACGGTTGGATCATCGCTATAGACATCATCGCCAACTTCTGCGTTGGCCATCGCTTCGCGCATCGCCTGTGATGGTCGAGTGACAGTATCGGAGCGAAGATCAATTGGGTTGGCCATGGCCTAAGCCTCTCACGCCTCTTTCATTACGATCAAATACATGGCGATCACAACCAAGATGCCACCAACTGAAACTTGCAACGAAAGTGATTCACCGCCAAATAAGACGGCAAAGAGTGCGGCAAAGACTACTTCCATCGTCAAAATAACTGCCACCTTGGTTGAGCTCATATGTGCTTGCGACCAAGTCTGCACAATGAAGGCAACGGCTGTGCAGATAACAGCAGTAAAGATGACAACGCCCCAAACTCCAGCATCAGGAGGAGTTTCATAACCTTGTCCGATTGAGATTACTCCGGTTAGAAGAGCACAAATAGTTAGCTGCACAACGGTTAGCGCATATGTATCAAGGCCTAGGCTCCACTTACTTAAGGTGACAATATGGGCGGCAAAAGCGATCGCGCTTACAAAAACTAAAGTCTCACCAATTCCAACTGACCATCCGCGAAGTGAAAGTAGCGCTAATCCCACAGTTGCTAATACAACGCAGAACCAAGTGAATGCGTTGATGCGTTCCTTTAAGAAGAGCGCAGCGATTAACGGTGTGAGAACAACGTAAAGGCCAGTTACGAATCCGGTTATCGCAGCTCCGGTACGCGCCAGCCCCAAAGTTTGAAAGATATAGCCAGAGCCTAAGAAGAGCCCTGCAAGTGATCCCTTTAATACAAGTTCTCGGTTTAACTTCTTCAGAACACTTGGGCGAAGAATTACCATCGCAACTACCGCCATTACAAAGCGAGTTGCTAGAAAACTATTTACTGCTTGGCGTTCGATCGCCGGTTTCATAATCACAAAGGCGGCGCCCCAGGCAGCCGAAACCGCTAGTAGAGCCCAAGGCGCAAGCTTTAACTGCAACTGATGGCGAGCGTTCATCCCCGCAAACCTTTGAGAAGTTCAACCTCTTTACCGTGTTCTGGTTCCATGCCTGGAGTTTCAAGAATTAGGGGAGCGTTCTTAACGGCCGGGTGTTTAAGTAACTCTTTAAAGGGATCTACGCCGATAAAGCCATCGCCGATATTTTGGTGGCGATCTTTGAGCGCTCCACAAACATCCATCGAATCGTTGGCGTGGATCAATTGAATTCTTTCTGCGCCCGCAACTTCAACTAGTAAATCGAGGGTCTCTTTCATGCCACCTTTTTTAGCGATGTCATGTCCTGCGGCGAAGACGTGGCAGGTATCGAGACAGATTCCAACTTTGGGATGGTATTCCAGCGCCTTTAAGTAATATTCCAAATCTTCTAAACGCTTAACCAGAGATTGTCCTTGGCCGGCTGTTGGTTCAAGGAGCAACATTGGCGCATCATCGGTGAGCGCATTAAGGATCGGCATCATTCCTTTATGGATCTGCTTCCATGCTTTATCAACGAAATCTTCATTAACGGCTGAGCCGGTGTGAACAACTACGCCAAGTGCGCCAATCTCTTTGCCGCGCTTTAATGAAAATTCAGTTGAAGCAAGCGAGTTCTTATAGGTTCCTTCAGTTGGTGAACCCAAGTTAATCAAGAACGGCGCATGCACATAAACCTCAAGATCTAACGCGGCAGCCTTTTCGCGAAAGTTGGCATCTGCTTCGTGATTAGTTTCCGGCATCGCCCAACCGCGCGGGTTAGAGGTAAATACCTGAATCGCTTCGGCGCCAATAGTTTCGGCATAGGCGATAGATCGTTTGGCCATTCCTCCAGTAGTTGGAGTATGTGCGCCGATGCGCGGTGAGGTTTTAGGCATTTGCCTACCCTACTGTGATCGTCACCGTGCTGCCACGTTTAACCTTCGTGCCGACCTTCGGAACGATATTTGTGACCGCCTTTACCTTCTTAGCACCGATCTTCTTTACAACAACTTTTAATTCGAGATCTTCTAGCGCTGCGCGCGCCTTATTTTCGGTTAGCGAGAAGATATTCGGGATAAATACATATTGCGATCCCTTGGAAATAGTAAGTGTGATTTTAGAACCCTTTGGCAGCGGTGCTCCACCTGATGGAACTTGGCTGATAACCGCACCAGCAAGAACGCTCTCGCTAAATTGATCAACGCTATCTATATTAAAGCCGGCATCGGTTAGCTCGTTAAGCGCCTGATCTGCTGACTTTCCAACATATGAAGCAACATCAAGAGTTTCGATTCCTTTACTTACCAAGATATCAATTGTGGAGCCACGTTTTACTTTTTCGCCTTGAGCAGGGCTTGATGAAATTACAAAACCCTTTGGAGTCTGATCGTTAAATACTTCTTTTAGTTCGCCAACTTTTACCGGCAACTTAGCCAATAAGTTAACCGCCGCTTCCGGAGTTAAGCCAACTAACATCGGTACCGCGTAACGTTCTGGGCCTTTTGAGATAACTGCCTTTACTTCTCCACCTGCATCGACTTTTCCGCCACCTTCAGGGCTGGATTCAATAATTTGCCCATCACCGACTTCTTCATCAAAGCGCTTCTCGGAGATAACTAGAGTTAAACCGAGCGGTGAAAGCGCGTTGAGCGCCTCCTTCTCGGTAGCGCCAACAATCGATGGAACAACAACTTTCGAGCCGGGGCCGACCAAGACATACCATCCGAAAATACCGAGTGCGATGGCAAGACCGGCAGCTATGAAACGATTGCGGCGAACACGCTTACTTACCTTCTTACGCTTCTTAATCTGCGCCGTTGTCTCACGCTTTACTGGATCGCTCTTTTCGGCGACGTTCTTCCCAGACAAGTTATTGGAGTCTTCGCGATTCTTCTTTAATGCCACAGTCTTTTCCTTTTCGGCGCGCGCACGTTCACGGCGACTTGGTTTTTTTGATGCCGGGCGCATCGGAGCAATTGGGATATCTAGTTCCAAACTCATCTGTTTCTGATTTGGGTCGAGCGCTTGCGAAATAGTGCTTAGCGCGGCGTGAAATTCGCCGGCGTCTTTCGGGCGGGCATCTGGATCTGAATTAGTTGCGCGATAAATTAACTGATCAAGTTCTGCCGGGATTCCTGACTTCTTGGTGCTCATCAGCGGAACGCGATCATTTACATGCATGTACGCGATCTGAATTGGTTCTTCGCCAGCGAATGGTTTCTCACCAGTAAAGATTTCAAACGCAGTTATCCCAGCCGAGTAAACATCACTGCGCGCATCGGCGATTCCGCGTTGCACTTGCTCGGGGGAGAGGTAGGAAACGCTGCCGAGAATAATGCTGGATTCAGCGGTCATTGTTGTCCCAAGTAGCGGGCCCTTAGCAAGACCGAAGTCGGCGATCTTGATGCGACCTTCTTTAGAGATCAGAATATTTTCTGGCTTAATATCGCGATGAACAATTCCTAATTTATGGGCGGCAGCAAGCGCACTTAAGACGGGAAGTAAGAATTTGATTCCATTTGCTACCGAGAGCGAACCTTGTTCGTTTAAATATTCGCGAAGAGTGTGGCCTTCCACCATCTCCATAACTAGAAAGACGGCAGGCGTACCATTTTGATTCCAACCCTGATCTTGTACAGAAACTATATTTGGGTGGGAAAGCGCAGCTGAAGCTTTGGCTTCGCGAATAAAACGTTCTACAAATTGCTCATCCTGTGCCAGATGCGGATGCATTATTTTTACCGCAACCTTGCGATCTAAGCGAGTATCAACGGCCTCATAAATGGTCGCCATTCCACCTGCCGCCATCTGGCGAAGGAGCTGATAGCGCCCATCAATTAGCTCGCCAGTTAGATCGGACATATCTGCAATTTTAGGTAGTGAGAATGAAATCTGCCTTTTCACGCGTTGAGTGTTGTAAGAAATATTTCTCTTGTGTTGTAAGCCACTTTTTCATTTGATCTGCAACCTGTTCGCCATCGCGGTCAATGACGCGTTTTAGCCCATCTTCTGGCTCTATATCCATCCAAATCAAAGCAGCGAATTGATCTTGAATATCGCTATCTGCGCTACCAACCCCTTCGAGAATTAATAGGTCGGTAACTGGCAGCGTTTCGCTATCGCCAAAGGTTGAAGTACCCCAGTTAAAACGTTGAATTTTCGCCGGGTTCTTTGCAAGATGTTGATCGACTAAATAGCGTAGAACTTTGCTTAAATCTTGCGTTAGAGCGTTATCCCAACCGGCATATAAATCATCCATATGGATAACTTGGACTGACTTAGATGTTGAAAAGGCCAAGAAGAGTTCGTGCGCAAGTGTTGTCTTACCTGCTCCTGCCGGGCCATCAATTGCGATGATGGGGCGATCTTTGCCTTTACAGAGATCGGATAGCGCTGCGATGAGCTCCATACCATTTGCTCCATCCCATAGCGGCGAGAATTGTGAAAGTTATATACAAGACTGAAGTAAATGGCAGATCTTGTGATGCATACAGGGCGACATATCCCGCATCAACAACTAACCACAGAACCCAGTTCTCGTACTTCTCGTAGACCATCAGAATTTGTGCGGTTAGCGAACCGAAGAACAAAATTGCATCAGCATACGTTGATGCAGCGCCCCAAGATTTAAGGAGCGGAGCAAGGGCGAGAGTTGCCAAGATAATTGCAATTACAACATATGCGCGATGGATATTTTTAAGCGCTCCTGGCTTTGCACCCGTTGGTTCCCAACCAAACCAACCAACCACTGCGGCGATGATAAATACAATCTGCAAGGCAGCGCTGGCATAGAGCTCCCATTGCATAAAGAGAACTCCGTAAAGGACTGAACTAATTGCCCACCAAGGCCAAGTAATTCTCTTGCCGGTAATTCCTAAGGCGACTCCAATAAATGAAGCAAGTACCGCTACAAATTCTAAGTATGAGAGTTCATACCCCCAGATAGTGACCATTACATCTGATAAGACGTTGAAAATAGATGGCATCGTTTAAACCTTTCCGCATCCGCATTACCGGACGGGTCAAGCGGTCGATCTGGATTTCAGATCCTCTCAGCCGTATCAGCGGCTCCCGCAAGATTTACTTTATCGCAAACGAGCGATTACAGCGCTGATATATGCCGCCAAAGCAACACGTGCGCGACGGGCTGTTGATGTCTTGGCCCGCTTGTTGAAGATGTCATATCCAATTTTTTCAACTTCATCAACGATTCCGCAGTACAACTCACTTGCCGCGCGGATACATGGCTGACTTGTCTTATCAAGGATTGCGATGCCCGGCTCGGCGGCTTTCTGCAATTGGCGAACGCGCGCGATTTGAAACTTGAGTGCGCTAATAATTTCGGGGGTTAACTTGCGAGCCTCCAGCATTTGGCGAGTTACGCCGTGTTCGGCCAGTTCTTGCAGCGGTAGATAAACACGTCCGCGTTCTAAATCTTCACCCACATCGCGAATAAAGTTAGCGAGTTGAAAAGCCACACCTAGGTTTTTGGCTGCCTCAAGTGAGTTAACGGTATCTCCACCCAGAATCGGCACCATCTGCAATCCGATTACAGCAGCGGATCCATAGACATATTCGTAAAGGTCATCAAAGGTTTGATATTCGGTGACGGTTAGATCCATCTCCATGGAGTGCAAGAAATCTACGAAGTGTTGATGGGGAATATCAAAGCGTTGAACAGTGTCGATCAGCGCGCGTCCGACTAAATCTGAACTCTTACCGCTTTCCAAGCCACGCAGAACTTCCGAACTCCAGTTGCGGAGTACTTCAGCTTTTTCTTGAGCAGTCAGCGTCGAAGCTAAATCATCAACGATCTCATCGGCATAGCGAGCAAATCCATAGAGTGCGTGTACGAATGGCCGCTTACTTGCTGGCAACAAAAGTGTTGCTAAGTAATAAGTCTTGCCGTGTAATGAGTTAAGACGTTTGCACTCTGCATATGATGTGCGAAGTTCGGGATCGGTAATTCCCGCAGCGTTTAACTCACTCACTTACTTAACCGGACCTACGATTCGCTCTGCCGCTAAGCGACCAGAAATCAAAACCATTGGAACACCAACACCTGGTTGAGTACCAGAACCAGCAAAGACAACGTTTTCAAAACCTGCAGCGATATTGCGGGGACGGAATGGTCCGGTTTGGAAGAAGGTATGTGCGCTAGCAAAAGGCGCACCACGTTCCATGCCGCGTGCCTGCCAATCCAGCGGAGTCGTCATGACTTCGGTTTCAATCGCATCGCCAAATCCGGTGTAGCCACGTTCTTCTAGAGTCTTAATCATCTGATCGCGATATGGACGAGCCTGGGTCTTCCAATCAATATCGGCATCCAAGTTTGGAGTTGGATAGAGGATGTAATAACTCTCTTTACCGGCAGGTGCCAACGCGGCATCATCTTTTGTCGGAATAGTTACAAGAACAGATGGATCAGACATAAGAGTCTTCTTATTAATTAGCTCATCAAAGACGCCATCCCAAGATTCGCCGAAGTGAATATTGTGGTGAGCTACGTGGTCGTACTTCTTCGAAGATCCAACGAGCAAAGTGGCGCATGATGGTGAGTACTTAAGACGCTTTACTGAAAGCGGGGTCTTGCCGAGCAGATCGCGCCATACAACTGGCAGATCTGGATTCATAACAACTACATCGCACTCGATACGTTCGCCGGTGTCGGTAATAACTGCCTTGGCGCGTGAGTTTTCAACTTCTAGGCGAGTTACCGTGGTGTTGTACTTAAATGTAACTCCATGCTTTTCCGCTGCAGCTGCAAGCCCGCGAGGAACCGCATGCATTCCACCCTTAGGGAAGAAGACGCCATTTACTGAATCCATGTAAGCGATAACTGCGTAGATGGCTAGCGCTTGTTGTGGACTTACTCCGGCATACATCGCCTGGAATGAATAAACCTTTTGCAAACGTGGATCTTTCAGAAATTGATTTACCTTTGGAGAAAGGCGTCTAAATCCACCGAGTGCAATCAAGCGAGCCAGGTTAGGTGTGAGCAAGTTAAGCGGTGAATCAATGTTGCGATCAATGAAGTCGTTCATTTCGTACTTGTATAACTTGGTTACGAAATCAACGTACTTGCGATAGCCCATCGCTTCTTCAGCGCTGACGGTGCGACGAATTTCTTCTTCCATCTCAGCGGTGTTGGCATGAACATCGATCTGCGAACCATCGTGATAAAAAGCGCGATAGAGCGGCTTTACTGGAGTTAGCTCAATCCAATCTTTCATATCTTCACCGACGCAGCTAAAGGCATCTTGAATGAGCGAAGGCATAGTTAATACGGTTGGACCGGTATCAAATGAGTAACCATCTTTTTCCAGCAGACCGTTACGTCCACCCGGTACAGATTCGCGTTCAATAACAGTAACTTTGCGGCCAGCACCAGCTAAACGAAGCGCTGCACTTAAGCCCGCAAGACCTGCGCCAACTACGACGACGTGATCGGTTGGTCCCTTAACTTTTGCGGGCATTTAATGGCTCCTACGAGTTGCGCTAGTTGCGAGTTCAATCAGTAACTCGCGGGCTGAAGGGTCAATTTCAGCAGAGTTTGCCGCAGTTAGCGCGTTGGAAAGTAGGCCCTCAATGAGATCTTCGACATCTTTAACTGCGCCAGTTGCGGTTATAAGCCCACGAATTTCCTCGATCTGATCTGAAGTTAAATCTTCGCGGCCCAAAGCAGCGGTGATCTTGGCTGCCGTTGCTTGATCAGCGCGCTCTAGGGTCATTGCCATCAAAACTGTGCGCTTACCTTCGCGAAGATCATCACCGGCCGGCTTACCGGTTACCGATGGATCGCCAAAGATTCCGAGCATGTCATCGCGCAATTGAAATGCTTCTCCGAGCGGCAATCCGTATGCGCTCAAAATGTTGACCAGGTTTTTGCGTTCTGCAGCATCGGAGAT
>WLLM01000021.1 GCA_009700715.1 Actinomycetota bacterium | reverse complement strand
TGTATCAACAATTGATCCAAGGAGAGTTGAAGGACGTTCGCGTAATAAGCGCTGGTAATGCACCATTCCGATATAGCGTCCTGTAGGGGTTTCGAGCGGTTGGCGGCACACAAATACTTGCGATGCCAACGCTGGAGAAACTTCGCGCGCGCGAACACTTGCCAATGCATCGGCAACCGAATAATCGGCGCTCATGACGATTGGTTCTGTTGTCATCATTCCGCCAGCAGAGTAATCCTCATAAGTCATCAGACGCAGAACATCTTCGGCATCTTCAGGTTCCATCAATTCGATAAGTGCTTGCGCCCGTTCTTCACCGACTTCGCGTAACAAGTCTGCAGCATCATCGGGATCCATTTCACCTAGGACATCTGCTGCGCGTTCGCCTTCGAGTTCAGCAAGAAGTGCAACACGTTCAGCTTCATCCATTTCTTGAAGTACATCAGCAAGGCGTTCGTCATCAAGTGCGCGCGCAACTTCGACACGGCGCTTTGGTGCCAAGTCTTGAATCACGGCTGCCAAGTCAGCTGCACGAAGATTGCTGATAGTAGAAAGTAAATTTGCAACGCCTTGATTGTGTTCAGGCAAGGTAAATCCGATTACTTCCTCCCATTGCACAGTGGAAGTGGCGCCTTTGCGACGAATTCCGCGCCCTTTCTTCATAATGTGAACGCGATTAATAAACCAATCACCGGTGCGAGTTTGTTCCATACCCATATCTTCAACAATTACAGGTTCGCCATTTTCAACGAGAGTTATTGAACGATCTAGAAGCTCACCGAGAACTAGAAGTTCACCCGCGCGAGATTCGAAACGACGCATATTTACTAAACCGGTAATAACAACTGCACCGGATTCGATTGAAGTAACGCGAGTTATTGGCACAAAAACTCGGCGGCGCAGTGGAACTTCGACAACGAGGCCAAGAATGCGCGGCGGTTGGTTGTTGCTGCGTAAGGTTGCTACGGCATCACGAACCTTGCCAACTGGATCTCCATTTGGATCAAAGACAGCAGTGCCTGCAAGGCGAGCGATAAATACTCGATTTATTTGGTTTGTGCTCATTTTTGGCCTCCCTTCATTGGCTAAGGGTATCGGCTACCGTTACTGCCATGTCGCAGCCTTTATCTCGAGATAACCACACCCAAATTCCTGCGCGCCCCGATCTAATTCGCTTAGGCCTTGGAATTATCGGTATTGGTACCTCAGGCCCACTGATCGCAATGAGTGCGATGCCGGTTCTCACCTTAATTTTCTGGAGAAATCTCGGTGGGGCACTTATGACTGCGCCGTTTGCACTTCGCCATCGAGTTGATAAATCAGGCGCGAAATGGGCGATCTTTGCTGGCGTAATTCTCGCTCTTCACTTCTATGGATTTTTCCTAGCGATGCGAATGACGACAGTTGCAGCAGGCACCGCGCTAGTAGCTCTGCAACCTATATTTGCAGCGCTATTTGTGAAATTAACGGGAGGCGATATTCCATCGCGGGCATGGATGGGAATGTTTGTAAGTTTCGGTGGAGTTTTAGTCATCTCTGGAATTGATCTGCAGATTTCGATGCGTGCATTTCTTGGTGACTTAGCTGCGATTATTTCGGCTGCACTTGCTGGGATGTACATGATGATTGGATCCAAGGCGCAGCAAACTCTTGAGACAACTACCTACACCGCCATCTGTTATTTCTTCTGCGCAGTTACTGCGCTTCCGATGGCTTTAATTGCCGGAAACCAAATTTTTCACTTCACCGCACGTGAATGGTGGATCTTGCTCGGCTTAATCTTCGGTGCGCAATTTTTAGGCCACACCATGTTTAACTCTGTATTAAAGCGCGTATCTCCTGCGGTGGTCTCGCTAATTGTCTTCTTTGAAGTTCCAGTCAGTTCACTGCTAGCTATTTGGTGGATGGGACAACGTCCACCAGCCGGAGTAATTCCAGGTATTGCCTTGATTCTGTTCGGATGCGCCCTAGTCGTTCTGAGAACGCGTCCTACCAAGGTGATGATCGACGAATGATTGATCTTCATACTCATACGACGGCAAGCGATGGAACAGATTCACCATTTGCACTTGTTAATAAGGCGCTCTCTGCCGGAATTACCACTTTAGCTATTACCGATCACGATACAACTTCTGGTTGGAGCGAAGCGATCAGCGCGCTTCGGTCACCGATGTCACTTGTCCTAGGAGCTGAGATTTCAACTTTAACTAGCGATGGAATAAGTGTTCATATGCTTGGTTTGCTATTTGATGGTGAAAATTTGGAGATGCAGAAGATGCTCGCCGAATCACGAGATACGCGCTTACCGCGCATGCGCAAGATGATCGAACTCCTTGCCGCCGATGGAATTGCGATAACGATGGAAGATGTAATGGCTGCTGCTCCTGATGGCGCAACTGTAGGTAGACCACATTTAGCAGATGCCCTTGTTAAAAATGGCGTCGTTGCAACGCGCGATGAAGCCTTCGTTGATTTGCTACATAACGATTCTAAATATTATGTAACCCACGTAGCGCCAACGCCAGAAAGCGCTATCGCCTGCATCAAAAAGGCTGGGGGAGTTGCGATTATTGCTCATCCATTCGCTTCGCGGCGGGGTGAAACAATTTCTACTGCCTCATTCTCAACGCTTGTAAACGCAGGACTTGATGGCATTGAGGTAAATCATCGTGATCAATCGATGGATGAGCGAAAGCAGTTGACTCAAATTGCAGATGAGTTAGGTCTAGTAAAAACTGGTTCCAGCGACTATCACGGCAACGGTAAACTTAATTCATTAGGCGAAAATCTCACCGATCCTGCACAATGGGAACGCTTGGAATCGCTGGCAAACCAGAGAAGGGTCGTTAAGCCATGAACGTCGCTGAAGTCAGCACCCTAACTTTCTCAATCCAAGCTTTCGTCACCTTGTTGGTAATTCTTGACCCTCCAGGTGCTACGCCAATTTTCTTGGGGTTAGTTGCAGATAAGACAAAGCGCGAACGAGTACAACTTGCCTGGCAGGCAGCACTTGTCTCACTTGTCGTAATTGCCTTCTTTTCCCTCTTCGGGCGCTTCTTACTTGAATACATGAACGTTTCAATCGAAGCGTTACAAGCGGCCGGCGGATTATTGCTGCTCTATGTTTCTCTCGAACTTCTTACCGGTAGAGATATGGGAGACGGCGAAGGCAAAGATAAAAATATCGCGCTGGTTCCGCTAGGCACTCCTTTGTTAGCCGGACCTGGCGCCATCGTTGCAACGATGATTTTCGTCCAACAGATCGAAACTCCCGCGCAAAGCCTGGGGTTGATTGCCGCGGTTGTCGCAGTGCATATAGTCATTGCAATCTCGCTTATGGCTTCTACGACGATTCTTGGAATCATTAAAGATGCTGGCGTAACTCTTTTAGCCCGTATCGCTGGATTGTTGCTTGCAGCTATCGCTGTGCAGATGTTGGTCGATGCCATCAAAGCATTTATGGCTCAATAACACCTATTAAATATGGCAATTAAATCTCACCAAGATCCACGGGGACTTTTCTCTCCCGATTCAATTACTTGGAGAATACATTCAGATCCTGCGATGGCTGTTGCTGGAATTCGCGCACTGCTACAGCAGGCACTTCAGCCAGATGCGATGGATGGCGTGGCTAAGAATTCGAACTTCCGTGAAGATGCCTGGGGGCGCCTGCAACGCACGGGCGATTATGTTTCAACGCTAACTTTTGCCGAGCCTAAAGATGCACACTCATTGGCATCACGAGTACGAAAGATCCACACCTCACTTGGTTTAGATGATCCACATCTCTTGCTTTGGGTGCATATGTCTATGGTCGATTCATTCTTAGATGTTGCACGTCGCTCTGGATTGCAATTAACGGATGCGGAAGCAGATCAATATCTTTCAGAGATGGTTTTATTTGCAGAGTTAGTTGGAATACCGACTGAAAATGTTCCGGTAAATATGGCGCAGATGCAGCAATATTTTCAAGACATGGCGCCAGAACTCCGCGCATCCGATGATGCCAAACGCGCAGCGTTATTTCTCACAATTCCACCAATGCCAACCGCTATTAGATTGGCTACACCAGCAGCGCCGGCTTGGGCATCGTTAGCTTTGTTAGCTGCTAGTTCTCTTCCACAGTGGGCTCGCAAACTTTACGGAACTCCACAAATTCCCGGGCAGAGTTTAATTACCGATATCTCACTCAAGGCGGTTAGAACAACTCTTGGCGTAATTCCCGATGCGCTATTGGCACCGCCCATTTATAAGGCAGCTTTAATCCGTTGGAATATGGTGGCCGCCTAATGAAAGTAGTTGCAATTGCCAATAGCGCTGGAGGAGTAGGTAAAACCACCTTGGCTCATTGCCTGGCGGTCTCTTTTGCAGAATTTGGGAAGAAGACACTGTTAATCGATCTTGATCCAGCAGGATCCTTAACATTTCGCCTCGGTTACGAGAACCCTCGAATCTCGCTGGCGGATTTCTTTAACGGTATTAAGTTAAACGATTCCAATACCGAAACTACTTCCGAGCGTTTTGACTTTATCCCGACTGATTCCCGGCTAACTAGTATTTTTTCGGCCGATGCTTTATCACTTTTGTTATTAGATCTTCCAAAAGAATATGAGATCGTTCTCTTGGATTTGCCGGCTTCGCTATCACAGCCATTCGCGCTGGCGCTTCCAGTTACTGATTTACTATTAGTACCTGTCCGAAATAATTTACACTCGCTGCGAGGCTACCTGCAGGTCAAATCTGCAGCAGCAGACATTGCAATATCGGCCGTAGCGATTGGGCCAAATACCTTTATATCTAATACAGATTTACTTGATGAATCAATCGTCGCATCTCCTGAAATAGAGAGCGCTGCGGCCGCGAAAGTTTCGATATTAACTAGTGATAAATCTGGCGCATTAGCCGAGAGCTACCGAAGTGTGGGCTATTCAATATTGGAAAAGTTAGGGCTGGAATAAGAGTTTTGCCGGAAAGAAAAGTTTAAGAGTTAAATTTCTTTGTACGAGTGCGCACGCGAGTTGAACGATCCTCGCTCTTTTCCTTACGAGGCTCTGCTTTAACTGCTGGTTCTGATTTTTCAGATTTAACTGGACGAGCTTTAACTACGCGACCATTTGATCCAGCTGGAATATTCAATATTTTATATAGATGTTCAGAAGATGAGTAAGTCTCTTCTGGTTCGCCAAGCCCAAGTTCTAGCGCGGTATCAATCATCTTCCAACGGGCCAGTTCATCCCAGTCAACGAAAGTCACAGAGATGCCTTCAGCTCCAGCACGTGCTGTGCGGCCGATGCGGTGAACATAAGTTTTTTCATCTTCGGGGCATTGATAGTTAACAACGTGGGTGATGCCATCGATATCGATACCGCGGGCGGCAACATCTGTCGCTACTAGGACATCAGATTTTCCGGCTTTGAAATCATTAAGCGCTTTTTCACGCGCGTTTTGACCGAGATCGCCATGGATTGAAGCGGCGCGAAATCCACGTTCGAGTAAATCATCAGAAGTCTTTTGGCAGGTGCGCTTGGTGCGACAGAAAACAATCGTTGGTCCACGACCCTCGGCTTGTAAAATTCGGGCAAGCATTTCGATCTTATCGAGCGCGTGAGCGCGTAATACATATTGCTTAATGCGAGAAACAACAGCGCCTTCATCTTCATTATCTTGGGTACGAATATGAATTGGTTGATTCATGAAACGGCGCGCTAGCGCGATGATGTCCCCAGGCATGGTTGCTGAAAAGAGCATGGTCTGTGCGCGATTTGGGGTACTTGTAAAGATTTTTTCGACATCAGGCAAGAAGCCCAAATCAAGCATCTCATCTGCTTCATCTAAAACGACGCGAGAAACTTCCTTTAACTTAAGTTGTCCTTGACGATAGAGATCTAGTAATCGCCCAGGTGTACCTACGACAATTTCAATTCCTTTTTCAAGCGCCTCAATTTGAGGTTCGAATGCTCGGCCACCGTAAACGGCAAGTGTCCTGATCCCACGATTTCCAGTTAACTCTTCAATATCTTTTGTGACCTGTACGCAAAGTTCGCGCGTTGGCACTACAACTAATACCTGCGGCAATCCTTTCGCGACCAATTGTTCCCATTCCTTATCGAGTGGTGCAATTACGCGCTCAATCAATGGAATACCAAAGGCTAAGGTTTTTCCGGTTCCAGTTTTTGCTTGCCCGATTACATCTCCATCACCGAGAGCAATTGGAAGAACCATCTCTTGAATTGGAAAAGGCGATTTAAATCCGTGTTCAGCTAGCGCTGCCTGCGTTTCCGGGCGCAGCGGAAGATCGGCAAAAGTTATCGACACCTTAGAGCGCGCCGAAACCAACGCGACGATCGGTGGCTGCGCCAATATCGACGAATCCGATCTTGTCGCCAGCGACGATTATTTCGTGGCCGCGAGAATCTTGGAGCGTAAGTGGCGATCCATTGGAAAGCGCGGCGGCTACAGCGGATTTCACATCTGCTACGGAGGAGTTAGTCTCAAAGACTAGATCTGCCGAAATATTTGCAACTGCGATGCGGACCTGGGTTGTAGCGCCTGAATCTGATTTCTTTGTGCTCATGTGCTTATCCTATCGGCAAAATGGAAAAGCACTTTTCTCACCAAAACGCCTGTATTTGGGGATTAGTTGCTTTCTGTGAGCGGGAATCCTGAAATTCCGCGCCACATCAAATTCTCTACAAGTTCTACCGCCTGCTGTTTTGATAGCTTGCTATCTCGATCTAACCAATGGCGCGCAGTTACTTGTGTGTATCCAATTAGTCCAACACCAAGAAGCATGGAAACTTCTTGAGGTAGACCAGTGTCATTTGAAATGATCGCGCTTACCGCTGCGGCGCAATCGTAAGTCATTCGGTTTAGTCGCTCGCGAACCTGTGGTTCAACGCTCATATCGCTTTCAAATAAGAGACGGAAAGCTTCACCTTCATTTTCGATAAATTCAAAATAGGCCACAACTGTTGCATGAACACGCTTTGAGTTATCAGGCGTTGAAGAAATAGCCTTTTGGATTTCATAAACTAAAGAATCAATATGTAAATCGAGAACGGCTAGATACAGATCTAGCTTTGAGGGGAAATGCTGATACAGAACCGGCTTGCTTACATTTGCGCGGTCTGCAATCTCATCCATCGCAGCAGAGTGGTAACCAGCTGCCGTAAAGACTTCTAGGGCTGCACTGAGCAAAATTGCGCGTCGCTCGTCACGAGGTAAGCGCGCCTTGTCGCCTTTTGCGTTTAAATCCACGGTAGTCATTGCGCATATCGTAGAGCCAATATTGGTAATAAGGAAAGAGAGATACGCAGTTGAGAGTCATTTGCAGCAAGAAAGTTATCGAATTGGCACTCAATCAACGGCTACGGCAGAATGTCCATTATGACTAATCAAATCGAATCAATACCAGCGTTAGTTTCTCCTGGGCCAGCGCTAACGGTTGATGAAGTTCGCCGATATAGCCGACATTTGATTATTCCCGATGTTGCGATGGCTGGTCAGCAACGCTTGATGAACGCCAAAGTTCTTTGCGTAGGCGCGGGAGGACTTGGCTCGCCCGCCCTTATGTATTTAGCTGCAGCCGGAGTTGGAACTCTCGGAATTGTGGAATTCGATACCGTGGATGAATCTAATTTACAACGCCAGATCATTCATGGTCAATCAGATATCGGCAAAAGCAAAGCCCAGTCAGCAAAAGAGAAAATTTCCGAGATTAATCCTTATGTAAATGTTGTAACGCATGAAGTTCGCCTAGACGTTACAAATGTAAAAGAAATCTTTTCGCAGTACGACATTATTGTTGACGGAACCGATAACTTTGCAACTCGCTATTTAGTTAACGATGCTTGCGTACTTCTCAAGAAGCCTTATGTCTGGGGTTCTATCTATCGCTTTGATGGACAAGCCAGCGTTTTCTGGGCTGAGTACGGACCTTGTTACCGCTGTCTTTATCCAGAACCACCACCTCCCGGAATGGTGCCAAGCTGTGCCGAAGGCGGCGTTCTTGGAGTTCTCTGTGCAACTATCGGTTCAATCCAAACTACCGAAGCGATCAAAGTGATTACAGGCGTTGGCGAACCCATGATCGGTTCGCTAATGATTTATGACGCGCTCGAAATGTCATTTCGTAAGATAAAGGTTCGTAAAGATCCAAACTGTCCTCTGTGCAGCGATAAGCCAACTCAAACCGAACTGCTCGCCGATTACGAAGCATTTTGCGGGGTTCTTTCAGATGCCGCTGAAGTCGCTGTTAAGGACTCAACAATTTCGGTTTCAGAACTCAAATCAAAAATCGATAACCATGAATCTTTCTATTTAATTGATGTTCGCGAACCGAGCGAATTTGAAATTGTGCGCATTCCTGGTTCGCATCTGATTCCAAAGCAAGGCTTTCTAGATGGATCTGCCCTTGCCGATCTACCTCAAGATAAGCCGATCATCTTGCACTGCAAGAGCGGAGTTCGTTCCGCAGAGTGTTTAGCGATATTAAAGGGCGCTGGCTTTGCCGATGCATCGCATGTATCTGGGGGAGTAATCGCTTGGGCTAAACAGATCGACACTACATTGCCGGTGTATTGATGAAGAGTTCTTATGAGGGTTATCGCGTACTGCTAGTTCACGCCCATCCGGATGATGAAACTATAAATAATGGCGCGACTATGGCTCTATATGCCGAACTAGGTGCGTCTGTAACTTTAATTACCTGCACTCGCGGAGAAGAGGGCGAAGTACTTGTTCCCGATCTCTCACATCTAGCAAGTAGCGCAGAAGATAAATTAGGAGATCACCGAATTACTGAGCTTGCAGATGCGATGAAAGCACTTGGGATTAAAGATCATCGATTCCTCGCTCAAGGAGAAAAGCTCTATCGCGATAGCGGAATGATGGGAACAGAACAAAACAATCGCCCTGATGTTTTCTGGCAAGCCGATCTTGAAGAAGCCTCCGATTATTTGGTTTCGGTAATCGATGAGATCAAGCCACATATTTTGATTACCTACGACGAAATCGGTGGCTACGGTCATCCCGACCATATCCAGGCTCATCGCGTTGCTATGCGGGCTTCTGAAAAAGCTAACTGGCAAATACAAAAGATTTATTGGAACACAATGCCGAAATCCGTTCTCGCCGAAAGCATGGCAAAGATGAAAGAGATTGGTTCAGATTTCTTTGGAGCCGAAAGCGTAGAGGATCT
Organism: Actinomycetota bacterium; assembly: GCA_009700715.1. Taxonomy (GTDB): domain Bacteria; phylum Actinomycetota; class Actinomycetes; order Nanopelagicales; family Nanopelagicaceae; genus Planktophila. The sequence goes on along the minus strand of WLLM01000021.1, from coordinate 598 downwards.
GCCATTTGCCAAAGATGATCAATTTGTTACTACGTTAATTGATGGAAATTCGCACGTTGATCGGAAGATGGCCGCGATGAAGGCGCACCTCACACAAATTGCTCTGGATGGTCCATTCTTTGCACTATCTAACAATCTCGGACTTCAAGTTTGGGGACATGAGTACTACACCCTGGTGCGCGGGAATAAGTCAGAACCTTTTGACGAAGCTGGCAGAGAGACAGACATTTTCGCTGGAGTAAAAATCTAAGTGAAGTCAATCGCTTCTCTTTTACTTGGCATAGCAGCTGGCGTAGCTGCAGTATTTCTCCATCTATACCTTCCCCCTTTTGGTTTAGCGCTGGCATGTGTCGGAACTTTTACAACAATTTGGGCAGTTGGTAGAAAATTTGGAAAGCGCCGTTATAAATTTATTGCTGCCCTTGCCTGGTTCTATATCTTTGCTCGAGCTTCTACCTTTGGCACGGGTAAAGAGATATTTATTCAGGGAGATACCTTGGGAAATAACTTCTTGTTCTTCGCCTTTATCGCCCTTGCTCTTGCAATTGCCTTACCTGCTAACTAATCCAATTCCAGCTCTGCCCTTGCGGACCATCGC